>CBDUSG010000517.1:0-3276 GCA_965369575.1 uncultured bacterium
GTCAGGGTGCGATCCCAGTTAAGGGTAGTCGTCCCGTCCCCGTTCTCGTCGAGCGAGACATCCATCCTGGTTACGGCCAGGTCCGGGAAAATGATGATGAACTCGAATGCGAATTCCTCTTCATCTCTCTTCACCGTAACCCAGGTCGCCTCGATCCCGGAAGCGAATTCCGACTTGAAAATACAGTTGTTTTCCGCCAATCCGCTCTCCGAATAGATCATATCGCACGCCCAGCCGTCCAGCCAGTCGTATTCGCGAGTCGGGCACAAAAGCGGAAACACCTTGTCCGGAGACGCCTCGACCTTGCCATTGTAACTCTCAACCACACGTTTTGCCTTGAATTCAGTCATTTTTCTCTCCTTTCCAGAGGTCTTCGGCGCCGCACTCGGCGCCCCTGAGGGGATATCGGCCCCGCCTTTCCATGGGCGAACCCCGCTCCCAACAGAAAGCTTAAACTATAAAGCTATAGTCAGGTCAAGGGTTTTTTTCGGAAAAGGGGAAAAAAGTATAGATTTTGATATGAGGAGAGGAAATGCGTTTCCAACTGCCGGAAGGAAAGAGCGGGCCGCCCCGAGGGCTCAGGACCTCGATGCCGCAGCCCGTTCGAATTCAGCCGCGGCGGAGGCCCAAAGGCAAGGGGCCGCCGCCTTATGGGAGGATCGGGCGGATCTTATACATCATACGCTGGCGACCCTCTCGACGATGTGTTCGACGATCTCCTCCATGGGCGTTCCCATTCCGTAATTTCCGGTGACACCCATCTCTTCGAGCAGAGGGATATCCTCGTTCGGTATGATTCCGCCGGCGACGACGCAGATGTCCGTCGCCCCGTTTTCCTTGATGAGGTCCATCACGTCGGCGGCGATCATTCGCATGACACCGCAATGGTCGCTGAGCGCTATGACGTCCGCGTTTTCCTGGATCGCCGCGGTCACCACTTCTTCGGCCGTCCGGAATTTGCCGAGGAAGATGACCTCCATTCCGGCGTCTCTCAGGCCCTGCGACAGGATGAGGATGCCTCTGTCGTGCGGGTCGAAGCCGACTTTGCCGATCAGCACCCTGATTTTTTTCTCTCTTTCAGCCATGGTCATACCCTCTCGAAAAGGACGTCCTTCAGAAATTCCGGCTCGGTTATTCGATCGTATGGATCGTACGCGACGCCGCTCGCCACGCGGATCGTGCCCACCATCTCGCCCAGCGTCGCATATGCCTTTGCGGCCTCGATCGTCGGGCGCAATATGTTCTTGCCATCCCTGACCGCCTCGACAAGTTTCTTGAGGCGCTGTTTTACTTTCTCCTGATCCCGCGCCTGCCGCAGTTCCTTGACGCGGTCGATGGCGCCGAACCGCTTCTCGTCCGGCGGCACTTTGTAAGCGCCGTCGATAATCGCCTTGCTGATGTCGCCGTCTTCGCCCCTGAAGGAATTCGCTCCGACGATGAGCCTTTCGCACCCGTTTATTTCCTTCTGGACCTCGGTTGTGGTCTTGTCGAACTGCCGGCGCAGCCACCCGGTCTCAAGGCATCTCCACATGCCGCCTATGCCGTCTATTTCGTTCAGCAGGTCTGCCGTCTCGGTCTCGAGCTTTGTGGTCAGCCATTCCACATAGTATGAGCCTCCCAGCGGATCGGCGACCAGGGGGACATTGTTTTCGTGGGTAATTATGTGCTGGAGATCGAGCTCGAATATGCGCGACTCCTCCGAAGGCAGGCCGAACGTCTCGTCGATGCCCGAAGGATCGATCGACTGTACGCCGCCGAGGATCGCCGCGAGGACCTGCATCGTTACGCGCGCGGTGTTGTTGATCGGCTTTTGCGGATAGATCGAATTGCCCGCCGTGCGGATGCCGATGCGGCAGGCCATGTTGCGGGGATTGGTCGCGCCAAGCCTCTCTTTCGCCATCTTTGCCCATAGTCTCCGGGTGGCCCGGAACTTTGCGATCGTCTCGAAGAAGTCCGACTCGGAACTCATCGAGAAGACCATCGGCCTGAAATCGTCGAACTTCACGCCGCGCTCGTTTACCGCGTCGCCGTAATATTGGAGGGCGTTGCCGATAACGAACGCCATCTCCTGGATCGAGGTCAGACCGGCGTCGCGCATGTCATATCCGCACGGCGTGCAAGGATGCATTTTCGGGGTGTTCTCGATTCCGAACTCTATCAGGTCGAGGTTGATTCTCCTGGCGAGCTTCGGCGGGAACTCCGGCGTCTCGTAGACGATGAAGGCGTGGATGGGATCGTTGATGTTCGTTCCCCTCAGGTTCGCGAGGTCGCCGCCCCGGTTCTCGAGCAGCGAGACGAGGAACACATAGGTGAAGAAGCTGCCGGATGGAGTCGAGTTGGCCGACTCGAAGTCGATGTTCTCGAGGGCGATCCCGTCGAGCATCTTTTCGTACTCGGTCAGGGCGAACGTGGGGTTGCCGTTGCACATGATGTCGTATTTCGCGAGCGGATGATCGGGATCGACGCCCGCGAGCGTCGACGTGTCGGTGAGCACGCGGAGCCCCGTCTGCCCGGCGGCGATGTACTTTTTGAACGCCGCGTTGGTCTCCTCCGGGGTCGCGTAGCAGACGATGAAGGATTTCAGCCATAATGACTTGCGGTACATGTCGGGATAGATCCCGCGCGTAAAGGGGGCCTCGCCCGGATCGCCGATGTCTCTCTCGTACTCGAGACCCTCG
Organism: uncultured bacterium; assembly: GCA_965369575.1. Classification (GTDB taxonomy): domain Bacteria; phylum Abyssobacteria; class SURF-5; order SURF-5; family SURF-5; genus CBDUSG01. Next base: position 2,679 of record CBDUSG010000517.1, read on the forward strand.
ACGTCCGCCGGCCCGTAAAGCTTCTTGACGGGGATGTTGCTCTGCGTCCTGTCCCGGACCAGCGCGCCGAAGCTTCTGTCGTATGAAATTGTCTCTTTTCCCGCTTTTCCCATAATTGCCTGTGCCTCCTTATCCTTTGCGAAAAGCAATTTTTTTCACGAAACCAATTTTTCATTTCCGCGCCGGGATCATGCGCCGGCGTCGGCCGTGGAATCCTTCCGGGCTTGCGCCGCGCCCTCGTCGGGGGCCGTTCCTTCATGCAATCCTTCCCGAATCATTCCGTCCAGAACGAGCCCGATCAGCGTCTCCTTGAAGCTGAACAGGCTGTGGTCTTTCATGTTGTAGCGTTTGAGCGCCCAGCAATGTGTCATCAGCGTGAGAAGGTTGGCGACGACGAAGGGCTCGCGGACGTTGAAAACCCCCTTGTGGTTGCCTTCCTCGATGATTTTCAGGAAGATTTCGATAAAGAAACCCTCCTGCTGGAAGATGCCGATCAGATCCTGCTTCTTGAAATATTTCGACTCGCGATACGTGATCAGCACGTAGTCCTGGTAATTGTCGATGACGCTCAGGGACGCCTCGATTGTAGACCTAAGCT
>CBDUSG010000518.1:0-3261 GCA_965369575.1 uncultured bacterium
AACGGAACGGCGCGCGAACCTTTCATCGATTCGCGCGCCGTGGATAGGTTGAATTGTTCGTTACATAGCGTCGCGCCGGCGTTCGATTTGCCTCTCACCGCGGTTCACAATTCGCGGCCCACCTCAGCAGATCTTCAATGGGATTGACGCCCTGCTGGACCTCTGCGGATGCTTGCCCGTGATGTCGGCGTAGAACGCCCGGATCACCGTCATGTCGGCCTCGATGTCGCCTGTGGGAAAAATGACCGGGCCGATTCCGCACGCCTTGCGTCGATAGTCGAGGAACCCCAGCGCGATGGGCACGCGTGCGCCGGTGGCGATGTGGTAAAAGCCCGATTTCCAGTGTCCCGTCTTCGAGCGGGTGCCCTCGGGCGCCATCGCTATGACGAGGTTGTCGTTCTCGTTGAAAGCCTCGACCGTCCGAGCCACCAGGCCGGTGGACCTGCTGCGATCGACCGGAATGCCTCCCAGCCACCTGAATACAGCGTGCAGCGGTCCGCGGAACAGGTCGTCCTTGCCCAGCCACAATATCTTTATCCGGAACGCAAAGCCCACCATCAGAGCGGTCGGCAGTTCCCAGTTCGTCGTATGAGGCGCGGCGACCACCACGTACTTGGGATAGTCCGGCGCTCGGCCCTCGAGGCGCCATCCGAATACTCGGAGATATGCTCTTGCGCACCCGCGAAGCATCGTGCTCAGTATCGGCGTGTCGAAGATCGTATATTGCATTTTCCTTTTCCTCCTCTGTTCGGAACCGGAAATCGGCTCCTGATCCAACCAATGCCCATATGTGGCAATATCCATGCCATGGCCCGGAAAGAGAGGAATAAAACACTATAAGCTATTGATATGACAGAAACTAGGGGAGCTGGTGTGCGGCGATGAGCCTCGACTCGGATGCCATCACTCCGAGGCCAAACCGCAGCATAAATCCTGCATGCCGCAATGCGTCAATTGCTGGGGGCGGGAAGGTACCGATGGAAGCAGAATGCGTGATTTTCATTCTTTGATGGGATCGAATCCATAACCCGCCAGTTCCATCAGCCTCTGTGTATCGGGGTGCAGTTCGTCCCGTCGGTCGGCGAGCGTTTTTTGAGTCCCACCATTCGGCCTCGGCGACGTCGGCGGGCTCGAAATCGCCGACGTCGAGTTCGGCAAGAAAATCGACGTAGACCACGTGCAGCAGCATCTCGCCGCCCTTGCGGAAGATCGTCTCGAACCATTTCGGAGAAGCAAGGAGTGCCTTTGGAAAAGTCCGTCCCTCCCGAACGATGTATACTGCGAAAAATTCATCAGGAAACCTGATATTATGTAGGGGAAGCGACATCCTGCATTCCTTCACGCGGTAGAATATCTCTGAGTAATTCTATGGTACTTCGAAAAGCAGATTTGACTGGACTGCCAACAGATGCAGATGCGACTTTCGGCGGCAAAGCCTGTGGGCTGGCGCGCTTGATCTCCGCGTGCGCGAAAGTGCCCGCCGGTTTCGTCGTTGAGGCCACAACCTTACTTCCCGACGATTGGTCGGAGGTTGAAAGAGAAGCATTCCGCTCTTCGGCGGAGGAGCTTCTCAGAGCAGGGAGGCCCCTGGCGGTGAGATCCTCGGCGGTGGGCGAGGATTCGGCCGAGCGATCGTTTGCCGGCCTGTTCGAGACGGTCCTGGGCGCCGGGACACCCAAAGAGGCTCTGGCCGGCGCCGCTCGCTGCATCGCTTCGGGAACAAGCGCGCGCGTTCTTGAATATGCAAAGGCCGAGTCGCCATTGGCCGTGGGCCTGGTGGTTCAGACTCTCGTCGAGGCGCGAGTCGCAGGAGTATGCTTTACGCGCGACCCCGCGGGAAAAGACGGCGCCGTTGTCATTGAAGCGGTCGAGGGACTCGGCGACAAGCTGGTCTCCGGCGCCGTAACGCCCGAGCGATGGCGCCTCTACCGATCCGGTCTGGGAACCTGGGAAAGCCATGCCGAAGATTCGAGCGTGATTTTGGACGCCGCTGAGGCCGAGGAGATCGCCGCCGAAAGCATAAGTCTGGCCGGGCGCCTCGAGTCTCCGCTGGACCTGGAGTGGGCGATAGACGACGCGGGAACACTGTGGTGGCTTCAGGCGCGCCCCATCACTGCCGCGGCAGACCCTCCCGGCTTTGTGATACAACGTGCCTTCGACGGTGTGGACGATGGTCCGGTTTCCGTCTGGTCAAACTGGAACGTGCGGGAAACATTGCCCGATCCCATGTATCCCCTCACATGGACCGTCTGGCGAGACGTGGTCATTCCCATGGCCACGCATCAGCTCTTCGGAATTTCGGAATCGTCGCCTCTCATACGCCACATGCTTGCGGTCGATCTTGTTCACGGCCGCATCTATTTCAACATGAACGGCTTTTTGGCTGTCCCGCTCTTTGGCTCCATGGCGACCCGGGTCCTGGCGGCTACGGATTCCAGGGCCCTCGACATTATGAATGATCTGACCTCAACCGGCGTGCTTCGGCCGCGGACGCTTCCCGGTTCCCGGGTCGGGCTTTCCATAAGAATCATTGCGGCGAGTGCACTGAGTGTGCTGCGCCTTGCCAGCGCGCTGATGCCTCGTCGCGCATTGAGAATACTGGACGAGGACGGTACGGCAATCTCTCGTCGCGGAAATGTTTCGGAGCTTTCCAACCCGGAGTTGATCGAGGAGATTCGCCTCTTCGTGAGGCCGGAATGCCGCCGTATACGTTACGGACTGCAACTCGAGATGGTGGCCGTGGGTGTCTATGAAGTCGCCCGCCGTGCGTTCAGGAATCATCCAAAGGCCCTTGGCCTTCTCGCAACCGGCATTCCCGCGAATCCCACCACGCAGATATCCATCTTTGTCGACCAGCTCTCCGAAGCCGCCCGGCCTCTTTCAGACACATTCCTCGAAGCATTATCCACAGAGGATCTATGGAAAAAGCTCGAAGCATCGCCGGAGGGTCTTGATTGGCTCTCACGATTCCAAAGTTTTTTGGACCGCTTCGGACATCGTGGGCCCATGGAATTCGACATGGGAGCTGAAAGGTGGTCCGAAGACCCGAAGATGATCCTGAACCTGATCAGAGAAAATCTGAGATCTCCATCAGAAGAGAACCTTCGGGAAAGAATGGCTCGTCTGGCCGATGAAAGAGCCAAAGCAGTGAATGAGGCGATGGATGCGACGCCCCTTTGGCGCCGTCCTGTCCTGCGCATCATGGCTCGCCTGGTAGAACTTTATATGCCACTGCGTGAGGCGCCGAAGCATTATGGCGTG
>CBDUSG010000519.1:0-3258 GCA_965369575.1 uncultured bacterium
GTATTGCGGCCGGCCGTATAGCTCGGTAATAAGCGCAAAAGGCTCCGCCGCGGGCCGATTCTCGAGCAAGACAGGGACATCGTCGCCGGGTCCGGGGTCCGAGCACTTTATGTCGACGACGCGCGTAATCTCGGCCACTCGCCGTCGCAGCTCTTCTTCCCGCTTGGCGATGACCCATCCGCTGATGAGGAACGTGCGCGACGTGAACAGGAAGTTGTGCTGTATCTTCAGCGTCTGCAGCCCCTGCTCGTAGTGGTCGAGAAGCAGGAGCAGCTTTTCCCGGGCGGGAACGAGTTCGTCGATGATGCGCTCGCGAAACCGCCGATTGCCTTCCCTGAGCTCTTCGATCTCTCGCCGCAGCCTGTCGAGCACCCTGGAGGGCTTGCCGACCACCCCCGCGAATTTGACCGGTCGCCAGCCGTATTGCCGCAGCAGCGGGATCACGGCCTCCTCGGCCGATTTATGATACGTGAGCAGCATGGCGACCGAGGTGCGCGAGCGCTCCACTATTTCGGAATGGAACAGCGCCGTGGCCTCGGCCAACTCCTCGATCATCGGGTTGTAGGCGCGCGCCTCACAGATGCCGAGCGTAACGCGGGTTTCCCGCGTATCCGCGATGAGTTCGACCTGAAAGTCGAGCCTGCGCCAGTGGGCTACGTCCTCCATGAGAGCCTCGTTTTTCTCTATCCGGCTCTCGTTGTCGGCCATTTCCTTCTCGAAATCATCGCATTTCCGGTAGAAGCTGTCCGTATCGAAGCCCGCAATGCAGTCATCGAGTTCCTGTTCCGTAAAAACGGGTTTGGTCTTGAGGAGAGACTCTGCGAAGGATGGCTTGGAGACGAATTTTCCGACGAACTCGGAGCAGAACTTGAGGCGGGACAGCCTGGTCTCGATCTGTGTGATCGATTTGTCGACGAATGCCGGGACTGCCGATTCGGTCTCGGGGAGCAGTTCCCTTACATCCGAGATATGGACCGAGCCGAGTCGGCGCAACGTCTTAAGGATTTCTCCCCTGGATTGCGCATGCGCTATGAGCTCGAGCTTTTTGACCTTCGATATGGCCATCAGGAATTGTCGGCGATAGAGTCGATTATGTGTTTGACCGCGTTCTCGATACGCTGCTGAGCGGATGCGCGAAGAGACTCAAGCTTTTTCCGGTTCTCGCTCTCTTTTCCGTGCGAACGTTTCTGCGCCGCCGATTCGGCCTCGGCCATCATCTTCGAGGCGCTCTGGCGGCACTCCTCGGCCACGTCGTCGAGGAGCGCTCGCGCCTCGTCGTGCGCCGATCTTATCAGCTCATCCGAGGTGCGCTTCGCCTCTGCGACGTGCATTTCGCCGCTGTCCTCGGCCTGTTTTATTTTTTCCAGCAATTCCATCTAATTGCCACCAATTGCCACCGTTTGCCACCATTTGCCACGAGGTTTTTGACGAAAAAAGACGGTTCAGACGGACACGACAACCTAAACCTTAGCACAGGGTGGATGCCCTGTCAACCCGAAAAAAGACGGGGTATCGTGAAGCTGAGCTGAAAACAGCCGATAAATCGGCGACTTCCTCCGCGCCGCGCCGGCCTCGCTCTGGTAGAGGATAATATCATTTGACGGCAGGTAACGCAATCGGGGCAATCCTGACTTTCGGCTTCGAAAAACCTTAGCTCATGTATGTGACAGCCGGCGGGAAAAGCCCTGTTGACAGATCGAGCGGCAAATACTATAATTGACCGAACCTTGGAGATTCGGCACGCGGGAGATCTCTTCGGGCGCACGGTCGCGCTCGATATATTCCCTTTCGCTGGAGGCGAGCGCGGTTCCGGCGGGAAGGGTTTTTTGGTATCGACATCGGGTTTTTACCCGAGGAGGCGCATCCACGGCTCATGGCAAAGTAAGCAACAAGCGAAGCCGACAAAAAGATGGAAGAGCTGGTTTCGCTCTGCAGGCGGCGCGGATTCATCTTCCAGAGCAGCCTTATTTATGGCGGCATCAATAGTTGCTGGGACTACGGCCCGATGGGGGTCGAGCTGAAGAACAACATCAAGCGCTGCTGGTGGAAGACGATGACGCAGGAGCGCGACGACATCGAGGGGCTGGACGCGAGCATCATAATGCATCCGCGTGTATGGGAGGCGTCGGGCCACGTCGAGGGCTTTACCGATCCGCTGGTGGACTGTAAGAAATGCAAACATCGGTTCCGCGCCGATGAGGTCGACGACGGCCGCTGCCCCGATTGCGGCGGCGAGCTCACCGAGATGCGTCAGTTCAACCTGATGTTCAAGACCTTCATGGGGCCGGTCGAGGAAGAGGCGTCCGTCGTGTACCTCAGGCCCGAGACCGCGCAGGGCATCTACGTCAATTTCCACAACGTGCTCGGGCCCTCGCGGCAGAAAGTTCCGTTCGGCATCGCACAGATCGGCAAGGCGTTCCGCAACGAGATCACGCCGGGCAACTTCGTTTTTCGCATGCGTGAGTTCGAGCAGATGGAAATGCAGTATTTCGTGCGGCCGGACACCGACGAGGAATGGTTCGAGTTCTGGAAAGATAAGCGAATGCAGTGGTACCTGGATATCGGGATAAGACGGGAAAAGCTCCGTTTCCACCAGCATTCTGCCGATGAACTGGCCCACTACGCTCGCACGGCGTTCGACATCGAGTATGAATTTCCGTTCGGATGGAAGGAGCTCGAGGGCATCCACAACCGGACCGACTTCGACCTCGGACGCCATCAGGAATACTCGGGCAAGGACATGTCTTACTTCGATCAGGAGCGCGGCGAGCGGTACGTTCCATATATAATCGAGACGTCGGCCGGCGTGGACCGCACGCTGCTGACATGCCTGGTCGACGCATACGACGTCGAGAACCCGGGCACGAAGCAGGAGCGCAAGGTGCTCAGGCTCTCCCCGAAAATAGCGCCGATCAAGGCGGCAATACTTCCGCTGGTCAACCGCGACGGCATGCCCGAGATCGGGCGCAGGATAACGGATGAGCTCAGGCCCCACCTGAAGGTCTTTTTCGACAGCGGCGGCTCTGTCGGGCGCCGCTATCGCAGGCAGGATGAGGCCGGCACGCCATTCGGGATCACGATCGATTCTCAGACGCTCGAGGACGAAACCGTCACCCTTCGGGAGCGCGACTCGATGCGGCAGGAGCGCCTCAAAATCTCCGCGCTCAGGGACGAGCTGTTAAGCCGCACGGCCGTCTGAGGATTCAGCAGGCAAAAATGCGCGTAGGCGTTATATCCGACACCCACGGTTATGTCAGC
>CBDUSG010000520.1:0-3252 GCA_965369575.1 uncultured bacterium
TATGTGACATATCAATGATATTATAGCAGATAAATCGGCGGTTGTCAAGCGGTTTTTTGGAAGTGTCAGGATAGTAACCGGCTTGCAGAAGCGAGAGCTGTAACCAATTGAAAAAACAATAGATATATGTTGTCACTTCATAACATACATTACAAGCTGTGATGGACAATGAGTCAGCGAGGTAGGTCTTCTTCTTTCAGATACCATAGCATCATAGCGCCGCAGATGATGGCGGTGAACGCCAGCGGGATCCAGACGGTCGGCGACGCTCCGAGCAACAGCTTGCCGAGCGCGAAGAGCGAGGCGTAGACGAAGGCCGCTCCCGCGACGACGCCTTTGAGAGCGCGTCCCACGCCCCGACCCGGCGCCATGTTGAACTGTCGCTCAATCGGCTTCCACCCTCCCCCGCCCGGGCGCACACGCTCGCAGAACAGCCGCAGATGCTCGGCAGGTGTCGGCTTGGTCAGATACGTCACGGCGAGCCATACGACGGTCGACAGGCCCACGATCAGCAGCAGCCGCACACCCTCGTATTCGCGGGCCCCGAGCGGGGTGAACACGAAGAATACGACCGCGATCACCAGCGAAAACAGCATCGCCGATATCTCGGACCACGCGTTGATGCGCCACCAGTACCATCTGAGCAGGTACACAAGCCCCACGCCCGATCCCATCGCGATCAGGAATTTCCATGCCCATTCGATCGAATCCATCATCGAGCTTGCCAGCACGGCGAATCCGGCCATCAGAAGCATCGCCAGGCGCGAGGCGAGCACATAGTGCTTTTCGCTCGCGCCGGGCCGGATGAACCGCTTATATATGTCGTTGGCGAGATATGACGCGCCCCAGTGCAGATGCGTGTCGATGGTCGACATGAACGCCGCCAGCAGCGAGGCCACCATCATCCCGCGCAGGCCGACGGGCAGGAATTCGATCATCATCTTCGGATATCCGAGTTCGGGATCGGCCAGGTTCGGATAGACCACGATCGAAGCCAGCGCGACGAGTATCCACGGCCACGGCCTCAGCACATAGTGTGCGAACGCGAACCACAGCAGCGCCAGCCGCGCGTGGCGGTCGTCGCGGCATGCCATCGCCCGCATCCCGATGTACTCGCCGCCGTCGGCGTTGCGGAATGCCCACCACTGCACGCCGAAATACACGCCGAAAGTGATCATCGCCAGCTCGCCCGCGCCCGGTTCCGGCGAGATGCGCAGGACCCCCTCGGGCGCCGCGCCGGACGCCTCGAGCGCCCCCGCGATGGCGCCGATGCCGCCGATATGGCGGATGGCGATGATAGCGAGCGCGATCGAGCCGAACATCGCCATCGCGAACTGCAAAAAGTCCGTCACGACGACGCCCCACAGGCCGGAAAGCATCGAATAGACGAGCGCAAGGACTATGAGCGAGATCGTCAGCAGCACATTGGGCGCGACCTCGATTCCCAGCAGCGGTATATGAACAACGGCCGCCTCATCGAGTCCGAGCGCGACATTGCCTATCTTCGTCATCGCCAGGATGACCCAGCCCATCACGATGCAGTTGACGAGAATCGCCGAATAACCCGCCTTCAACGCCCGCAAAAAGGCCGCCGGCCTGCCCGAGTAGCGCAGCTCGATGAACTCGACGTCGGTCAACAGGCCCGTCCGCCGCCACAGCCGCGCATACAGGAACGCCCAGAGCATGCTGCTCATCACCAGATTCCACCAGAACCAGTTGCCCGCTATCCCCTGCGTACGCACGATTCCCGTCACCGCCAGCGGCGTGTCGGCCGCGAACGTCGTTGCGACCATTGAGGTCCCGGCGAGCCACCACGGCAGGCTGCGTCCCGAAAGCAGAAAATCGGCCATGCTCCTTCCCGCCCTGCGGGCGAGCAGCACGCCGATCCCGAGCGCCACCACGCAATACGCAACCACTATGGCCCAGTCAATGATGTGCATGAACGAATCTTAGCAAAGCGCCATCACGCGTGTCAAAGCGACGCCCTCGGAGTTTTCTAATTGACTGGAAAGTCATCAGTGGATAGAATGAATGTGCTTTCATCACCATAGAGAGTAGCGACGCATTGGAGGTCCCGAATGCAATCCCGGTTCTTCGACAGTCCAAAGCCTCGCGTGATAGCCCATAGGGGGGGGAGTGGGTCGGCGCCGGAGAACACGATGGCCGCGTTCGAGATGGCTCTCGAGGCTGGCGCGGATTTTCTGGAGATGGACGTGCACGCATCCAGCGACGGCCACATCGTCGTCATGCACGATCCGGCGCTCGGGCGCACTACCGACGGCTCGGGCTCGATATCCGCGCTGCCCCTGAAGAAGCTGAAAAAGCTCGACGCGGGGTATAAGTTCTCGTCCGACGGCGGCGAAACGTTTCCGTATCGCGGCAAAAAGATAAGAGTGCCGTCGCTGCGCGAGGTGATCAAGAAGTTTCCCGGGGTTCCGTTCAACATCGAGGTCAAGGAGAACGAGACCGAAAACGAACATGCGGTCGTAAAATTGCTCGAGGAACTCGGCCACGCCGAGATCACGCTGCTCGCGGCCGAGGGCGACATCATGATGGATCGGCTCAGGCCGGCTGCGCCCGGGTTCCCGACAAATTTCTGCGGGAGCGAAGCGCTCGAGTTCATGCAGCGCACGCATCAGGACGACTGGGACGATTACGCGCCGCCGGGGGATGCGCTGCAGATTCCGGAGGAATACGCGGGAATGCGCCTGTTGACGCCGGAATTGATCGAGGCCGCTCACGCGCGTGACATCGAGGTGCACATCTGGACGGTCAACGACGAGGCCGACATGCGGCGTATCCTCGAGATGCGCGTCGACGGCATCATGACCGATTATCCCGATCGCCTTGCGAAAGTCGTCCGCGAGATGGGGCTCAGGCCCGACCTGAAATAGCAGGATCCTTATTTCACGCTTTGGTGCCTGGCACCAAAGCGTGACGTAAGCTATTATGATAAATGGAATTGCCATGAAATAGCAGGTACTGCGCGGATATTTCTTGAAGCCGCAGATGAACGCAGGTTCACACGGACTTTATCTACCGCAGGGCCTGCCCCCGACTCCGATCGGGGGACGCGAAGGCCGCAAAGAAAAAATAAGAATAGAGAAGTTCCATGCCGGATATCCCTCCTTATGTCACGATATCGGTGCCAGGCACCGGAGTGTGACTTAAGCATCAGTTTTGCGGTGAAACTAATCTGTGTTAATCTGCGGATCCTTATTTCACGCTTTGGTGCCTGGCACCAAAGCGTGA
>CBDUSG010000521.1:0-3243 GCA_965369575.1 uncultured bacterium
GCGCGCTGGCGGCCGTTCCGAGCCAGGTGCACGCCAAGGGTGGACGCGGAGGCGTCAAGCTGGCAGAGGCCGTCGTCGAGGCGGCCGAGAAGAAGACGACCTTCAAGTTCCTGTACCCCAACAGCATGTCGATCAAAGAAAAGATCGAAACGATCGCCACGAAGGTCTACGGCGCCGACGGCGTAGACTTCTCGGCCAAGGCAAACGAGCAGATTTCGCGTTATACTAAAGAGGGATTTGACAAGCTGCCGATTTGCATGGCGAAAACGCACCTGTCGCTCTCGCACAATGCGAAACTCAAGGGTCGTCCGACGGGATTCAGGGTTCCCGTGCGTGAGATTCGTGCGTCGGTGGGGGCCGGCTTCCTTTATCCGCTTTGCGGAACGATGAGCACGATGCCGGGCCTGCCCTCGGTGCCTGCAGGCGAGAAGGTGGACCTCGCAAGAGATGGCCGCGTCGTCGGGCTGTTTTAACGCCCGTCGCAGGCTGATAATGGAGCACGTCTGAACGCAGATGCAGACGAAAGAGATAGCGGAAAATTCGCTGGACACCGGGCTGGCGGCGGAAGTGGAGGAAAAGGCGCACACCAAGACCTCCTCGTGCCACCAGTGCCTCAAGTGCTCGACCGGCTGTCCGCTGTCATATGAGATGGACTATCTCCCGGCCCAGATAATTCGGATGGTGAATCTGGGCATGCGCGATGATGCGCTCAAGAGCCGCACGATCTGGGTATGCGCGTCGTGTGAGACCTGTACGACGCGCTGCCCCAATGATATCGACATTGCGCACGTGATGGACACGTTGCGCGAGATGTCGCTCCGCGAAGGCAAGGCGGAGGCCGAGGAAAATCTGAGGCATTTCCACGAGGCCTTCCTCTCTGCAATTAAAACGTGGGGAAGGGTGCACGAAATTCAGATGATAGGAACGTATAAGCTAAAAACGCGCAGGTTCATGGAAGACGCCGACATCGGCATGCAGATGTTCAGGCGCGGAAAAATTAAGCTTATTCCTGAGCCCATAGAGGGAAGAAAAGCGGTAAGAAAGCTGTTTAAAAAGACCTGATCTTCGGCGACGCGCGCCCCAGAGCGCGTGGTCCGAGAAGCGCAGACGGCGAATTTCAACATCACCAGCATGGTCGTTTCACCCCTCGTAGTTGCCCCTGTTGACTATGATCGGCGCCGACTGAGCAATCAGGCCTGAGGATCCGGGAACTTTCTCCATGAAGGTAACGTATTATCCAGGCTGTTCGCTCCACGGGAGCGCCGAGGAATACGACGAATCCACGCAGATGGTATTCAGGGAACTCGGTATCGAGTTCGAAGAGCTGGAAGACTGGAACTGCTGCGGCGCAACCTCGGCGCACTGCACCAACGACAAGCTCTCGGTCGCCCTCGCCGCGCGCGTGCTGGCGCTCGCCGAAAAAGCCGACTCAAAGACGCTCGCCGTCCCGTGCTCGGCCTGTTTTCAGCGACTCAAAGTGGCCGAACAACGGGTCCTCGAAGACGAAAAGCTTGGCGTCGAGATTGCCTCGCTCATCGAGATGCCATACACCGGCACGCTCGAAATCCTGCAGATCATCCAGATCCTTGCGCGCCCCGAACTGATCGAACAGGTCAAGGAAAAGACTAAGAAACCTCTCGAAGGGCTCAAAACGGTGTGTTATTACGGCTGTCTCACCGTCCGGCCGCCCAAGGTTACACAGATAGACGATTACGAAGACCCTCAATACATGGACGTTCTCATGGAGGCCGTCGGCGCCGACAACCGATTCTGGTCTTATAAAACCGAATGCTGCAGCGGGGGGCTGGCCATGGCCCGCTCCGACGTGACGAAACGGCTCGGCGCGATTCTGCTGAAAATGGCCGACGAGGCCGGCGCCGAGTGCATCGTGGTCAGCTGCCCGATGTGTCATGCGAATCTCGATATGCGCCAGAAGGAACTCGCCGCCGAGGGCGCAATACCGAAGACGATGCCGATCCTGTATGTTACCGAACTGCTCGCCCTGGCGATGGGCACAAAGGGAATCGAAAAGCTGTGGCCCAAGCATATGGTGGACCCACGGCCGCTTCTGGAGTCCAGGCGGCTCGCATAGGCGCGAAGCGCGGCCTTTTCGAATGTGGAGTGAGATGAAATGAGCGGTAAGAAAAGCTCCGGCAACGGCGACACCAAAGCCGCCGCCGCGGTCGGCGCCGTGATGGTTGTCGGCGGCGGCATAGGAGGAATGCAGGCGTCGCTCGACCTGGCCAACGCCGGATTCAAGGTGTACCTTGTCGACAAAAGCTCCTCCATCGGCGGCCGAATGGCCCAGCTCGACAAGACTTTCCCCACCAACGACTGCTCGATGTGCACCATCTCACCCAAACTGATCGAGGTCGACAAACATCTCAACATAAATCTCGTTACCTATTCCGAGGTCGAGTCGATCGAGGGCGACCCCGGCAATTTCAACGTAAAGATCAGGTGCAAGGCGAAGTCGGTCGACTACGACAAATGCACCGGCTGCGGCATATGCCAGGAAAAGTGTCCGAGCAAAGTCGACAGCGAATTCGAGGCCGGCATGGGAAAACGCAAGGCCATCTACGTGCCCTATCCGCAGGCCGTGCCGAACAAGCCCGTCATCGACCGAGAGCACTGCATCAAGATCACGAAGGGGAAATGCGGCGTCTGCCAGAAGAAATGCCCCGCCGACGCGATCGACTACGAGATGCAGGATGAGACCGTCGAAATCAGCGTCGGCGCAGTCATCCTCGCGCCCGGCTATGACACGGTCGACCCCGGATGCAGGCCCGAATACGGCTATGGCCGATACGACAACGTCATCACCAGCCTGCAATACGAGCGGCTCCTGAGCGCATCCGGCCCGACCCTGGGCCGCATCGAACGGCCTTCCGACAAGCAGGCCCCGAAAAAGATCGCATGGGTGCAGTGCGTCGGCTCGCGCGACACGGCCTGCGGCAACGAATACTGTTCATCCGTGTGCTGCATGTCCGCGACGAAAGAGGCGATCATGACGGCCGAACACGACAAGGACGCCGAGTGCAGCATCTTCTTCAACGACATCCGCGCGTTCGGCAAGGGTTTCGAGCGCTACTACATAGGCGCCGAGAAAGAAAGCGGCGTAAAATACATTCGTGCCATCGTCTCGTCCGTCAAGGAGATGCAGCGGACCAAGAACCTGCTCGTGCGATACGTCTCGGACGACGGCGAGATAAAAGAAGAGGAATTCGACCTGCTGGTCCTGTC
>CBDUSG010000522.1:0-3243 GCA_965369575.1 uncultured bacterium
AGGTCCAGTCGAAATACACGGAGATCAAGGCCGCGATCGCAACAATAAACGAGATCGTCGACCCGGAGAATCGCCACATCTATATCCCGCCGGCCAAGCGGTATTTCTTCTTCGGCAAGGATATCAAGGACGACGGCAGCCTGCCTTATCGCAAGGAATACCTCAACGAGGACCCGCTGTACATCCGCGACATGAAGGTCATGGCCGCAGACATGGGACTGCTGGGCGTCGCGCACGCCGTCGCGCAGGTGCTCGATTATCCCGATGCCAAGCTGCACGATACAGTGAACGAGCTCCGCAGCGACGCGGCGGGACTGCTGACCGACATGGCCGAACGGCTGCGCCGGCCCAAGCTCGACGTGCGCGAGCTGGTGGCTGAGCTGAAAGACGGCGTCGTCGACCTGATCGCGAAGGCCGTCGAGGCCGGAGAGAACCCCGAGAACGAGATAGACTTCAGCGTCAGGCAGGCCAAGGAAAACCTCGCGCTCCTTTTCGAATATTACGCGAAGGAAATCCAGGGCGGAACCGGCCTGAAGAGGCTGGCCACTCACCCCGTGCTGAGGGGAATCGCCAAGGCCACGCTCGAGGCCGTCGGTGTCGGCGCGCAGGAAGAGGAACTCTGACGAGAATATCGAGCGAGAAGCTTTCCAAAGGGCCTGCGCGGTATGCGGGCCCTTTTTGCTTGGCGCGCTCGGTTCGGCGCATCCGGCTTATGGCGCGCCCGGTGTGCGGACCATGGAGATTTGGCGATGCCGAGCGTCTCCGTCAACGAAATTGAACTCAGCTACCTGCAGGCCGATTATACAGACCCCTGGAAAGAGGGGAAGGAGCATCTCGTCCTGCTACACGGATGGATGGGCTGCAAGGAGAGCTGGGTGCGGCAGATCCCGTTCTTCTCGCGCCATTTTGCCGTCATTGCGCCCGATTTGCGCGGATTCGGCGAGTCTTCGAAGCCCGAGAGCGGCTACGCGATCGAGGAGTATGCTCGCGATCTGGCTGCGTTACTCGACGCGCTCGGGATAGGCGGCGCTCACTTGCTGGGACAGTCGTTCGGCGGCATCATCGCGCAGATGTTCGCGATAAAGCATCCGGAGCGGACACGGTCGCTCGTCCTATGGGCGACACGGAGCGAATCCAGCGGCTCGACGGACATCGAGGCCGTGGCCGAGTTTATCAGGAGCGAGGGCATGCCCGCATTTGCCGAAAACTTCTCCGGTCGCCTTGCCGACGAGGCCGAGCCCGAGATAACCGAATGGAACAAGAAGCTGGTGGCCGCGGGGCGGCCCCACGTCGCGATCGAGACTCTGCGTGAGGTCTCACGGGTGAACCTGACGACCGATCTGTCGAATATACAGGCGCCCGCGCTGATCCTGGCTTCGAGGGAGGATAAGGTCATTCCGTTCGAGTATGCGGAGAAAATGAAAAAAAATATTGCGAATTCGACGCTTTATGAGTATAATGGCAGTCACGGAGCATATCTGAAGAATCCCGACGAATGCAACCGAATCATCCTTGAGTTTTTGCAAGGACTGGATCGATAAGAGAGTAAAATGAGAGCGCACTCGAACAATTCAACAGGCCGGACGCATTTTTCGGTCATCAATAGATCCTCCCAAAAGGGACAGTTGTCTCTCCTTTCACACCTGCTGCCGCTGCGCGGGTTGCGCCCGCGAACTATTAAAACGACATATTTTGTATCCGACCACCGAATTCCGAAGAGCGGCTGACTCTTGCTTCGGCTGTAATGCGCTGAAGCATCAACCATAGAGAGGCGCCAAAATGGCAGAACAGGTGTATATATTCGACACGACGCTCCGCGACGGTGAGCAATCGCCCGGCGCGAGCATGACCATGGACGAAAAGATACGGATGGCGGTCCAGCTCGAAAGGCTGGGCGTGGACGTGCTCGAGGCCGGATTCCCGATCGCCTCGCGCGGGGAGTTCGAGTCTGTCCAAAAAATCGCGGCCGCGCTCGAGCGGGTTTGCGTAGCGGGCCTTGCGCGCACGAATAAGGGCGACATAGACGCCGTGTGGGGTGCGGTAAAGGATGCTGTAAATCCGAGAATACACATCTTCATCGCAACCTCGGACATTCATCTCAAACACAAGCTGAAGAAGACGCGCGAGCAAGTGCTCGAGACGGCGGTCGAGGCCGTGAAATACGCGAGGCAGTTCACGGACAACATCGAGTTCTCGGCCGAGGACGCGACCCGGAGCGACACCGACTATCTCTGCGATATAACGCGCGCGGTAGTCGGGGCCGGCGCCTCCGTCGTGAACCTGCCCGATACCGTGGGCTACTCGACGCCCTCGGAGATCATCGCCATGTTTACGGGGATTCGCGAGAATGTGCCCGAGACCGAGGGCATCATCCTCAGTACACATTGCCACAACGATCTCGGCATGGCCGTCGCCAACAGCCTGGCGGCCATCCAGGCCGGTGCGAGGCAGGTCGAGGGAACGATAAACGGCATCGGCGAGCGGGCGGGCAACGTCGCGCTCGAGGAGATCGTGATGGCGATCCGCACGCGCGAGGATCAGCTCCCGTTCTACACTTCGACCGACAGCAAGGAGATATACAAGACTTCGAAACTGCTCAGCACCGTCACCGGCCTCGCGATACCGCGCAATAAACCCATCGTCGGTAAGAATGCGTTCGCGCACGAATCCGGCGTGCATCAGGACGGCGTCATAAAAGAGGCGCTTACGTACGAGATAATGACGCCCGAGACGGTGGGCGTGCCGCAGAGTTCGATAGTGCTCGGTAAGCACTCGGGCCGGGCCGGCCTGCTTTCGCGCTGCGAGGCGCTGAGCCTGAAGCTCTCCGACGAGCAGCTCAACAAGGTCTACGAGAGATTCATCGATTTAGCCGACAAAAAGAAGGAAGTCACTGACGACGATCTCGTCGCCCTTGTCGAAGACGTCCTGGACCTGATCGAGGAGGTCTATCAGCTCGAGTACCTGCAGACCACCAGCGGGAACAGGACCGAGGCGACCGCTACCATGAGGCTGCGCCGCGGTGAAGAATCGATATTGGATTCCAACGTCGGCGACGGCCCGGTCGATGCGGCCTACAAGGCGATCGAGCGCATCACCGGCGTCAGCGGGCGTCTGCTCGAGTATTCCGTCACCGCGGTCACTATCGGCAAGGACGCGATGGGCGAGGCGCTGGTCAAGGTAAAATTCGAAGACGACGTCATCGGCGGACACGGGTTGAGCACCGACGTCGTCGAGGCCAGCGCA
>CBDUSG010000523.1:0-3242 GCA_965369575.1 uncultured bacterium
CGTGGCTGCCCTCGATCTCGATTCCGCTGCGGACGAGCATCTGCTGTACGCCGTGCGGCGTGCAGGGAAGGAAAACCGGGTCGCCGACGAGCATGCGGCCGACGTTGATCGGATGGAATCCGTCGACGTCTTTTTCGGGAAGTATCAGGTTGAGCACTTTGTGCTCGTCTATCTGCTTGGGGAGCGGGAGCTGCACGAGGATTCCGTGCACGTCATCGTCGCCGTTGAGCTTCTCGACGAGGGCGAGCAGCTCTTCCTCGGGCGTGTCGGCGGGCAGCTTGTGCTCGACCGAGTTGATGCCTATCGCCTCGCATGATTTTTTCTTGTTGCGAACGTACACCTGCGATGCAGGGTCTTCTCCAACGAGGACGACCGTGAGGCCGGGAACCAGGTTGTGCTTGGCCTTGAGCTCTTCGATCTCGGCCTTCATCTCGGCACGCATCTCTTCGGCTATCTGTTTACCGCTGATGATCTTAGCTGCCATTTTCGGTTTCTCCCCTTGCTTTTTTGCTCGACGCCCGTTCCGCCCCGTCGGCCGGATGGCCGTTTCTGAGAGGACTCGGCCCGAGCTTGCGCACGCGTTCGGTCATCTCGTCGACGGTCTCGGCAAACTTCGGCCCCTCCGAGGCCGACATGTGGAACATCTCGAGCCGCTCGGGCTCGAGGCCGGCTTCTTCGAGAAGTCTCTTGGTGTACTCGACCCTCTTTGCGGCTTTAATATTTCCTTCCAGGAAATGGCATTGGCCTTCCAGTCACCCGGCGACGAACACGGCGTCGGCCCCCTCCTCGAATGCCTTGAGGAGGTAGAGGCTGTCGATCTTGCCGGTGCACATGAGGCGTATTATGCGCACGAAAGGCGCGTACTGCAGCCTCATCGAACCGGCCAGATCCGCCGCGTTGTACGCGCAGTACTGGCAGCAGAAGGCGACGATTTTCGGCTTGAAATCAAGCGGCTCCAAATTCCTTCTCCTTTTATTCTTCTTCTTTTTCTCTCTTTTCGAAAAGAGAGAAAAAGAAGCAAAAAGAGAGAAACGGTTGGTTGTTTGAAGCCTCTTTGAGGCTCCAAACAACCTCATTTCTTCATCTTCCCCTTGTCTCTCCCGCGGCGAGTCGCCGCAGACATGAGATGCCTTGCATCTCTAACCTGAAGACCGTTGATAGCTCGCATCCGCTACGGTCTGTATGTATGCTACACTACGAGGCCCACTGACCACTCCCATCCAAAACCTTTCCCGTGCGGCTCTCACAATAGCCGGGGCAAGGATACGGAGTATCCGTTCTTGGGGCGACTCGCCCCTCAGGCTTTGACGAGAACCTCGCATTTGGCGATGATCTGCCTGTCTTTGTAGTGCTGAACCTCTATCGCCTTGTTGGGGCAGATTCCGGCGCAGATCCCGCATCCCTGACAGGTAGCGGGCTCGATATATGCGGCCTGTGTCTCCTCGTCGAAAACGGGTACGTCGTACGGACAGACCCGCGCGCAATTGAGGCAGGCAACGCATTTTTCGGGATCGACGACCGAGATGATGCCCCCAACGGTGAGCGACGGCTTGGAAAGCAGGCTGGCGGCGCGAGAGGCGGCGCCGCGGGCCTGCGCGATGCTTTCTTCTATGTGCTTGGGCGAATGCGCCAGCCCTCCGAGGAAGATGCCTTCACTGGAAAAATCCAGCGGCCTGAGCTTCAGGTGCGCTTCAAGGAAAAAACCGTCCCTGTCGAGCGAGACCTTGAGCAGCTGCCCTAACGCAGCCGCGCCTTTGTCGGGCACGATTCCGGCGCTGAGCACAACCATGTCGGGCCGGATGTCGAGCGTCGCGCCTATGCTGACGTCATGGGCCTTTACGCGGAGGCCGCCGTTTGCCCGGCTTACCTCCGGCTTATGCTCGGGGTCGTAACGCAGGAAGTGGACGCCTTTTTCGCGAGCTTCTTTATATTTCAGTTCCTGTGAGGCGTAGGTTCGCACGTCCCGATGCAGAACGTATATCCTCGCGGCGGGATTCTGCTCCTTTATCTTGAGCGCATTTTTTACGGCCTGCCCGCAGCATACGCGACTGCAGTACATATGCTCGTCGTCGCGCGAGCCCACGCATTGAATCATGACTATGGCGTTCGTATTCTTGATCGCGTCGGGAGCGTCGGCGATTTTTTCCTCGAGTTCGAGCTGTGTGAGAACGCCCGGGGTCTCGCCGTAGAGATATTCGGTCGGTCTGTATTCCTGTGCGCCGGTGGCGACTATCACGGCGCCGACGTCTATTTTCTCGGATTTTTCTCCGGAGGCGATTGTGGCGTGGAAGTTCCCCACGTGGCCTCCGAACTCGGCCACCTCGGCCCCGGTGAAAACCCTGATGCGGCTCTCGGCCTCGATCTCGCCGATGAGCCCCTTGAGGCGATCCTGCACGTCGTCTCCTTCCAGCGTGTACCGGAGCCGGTTCAGCTGACCGCCGAGCCTGTCGCTTTTTTCGACGAGGTAAGAGTCGAACCCCTGCCTTGCGAGCGAGAGCGCCGACGCCATGCCCGAAATGCCGCCGCCGATGACGAGCGCCGCCTGGGTGACCGGCGCTTGAAGCTGACGGATCGGCTCGAGCTCGAGCGCGCGCGCGACCGCCATCCTCACGAGGTCTCTGGATTTTTCGGTCGCGAGTTCGGGGTCTTCGTGCACCCACGAGCACTGGTTGCGGATGTTGGCCATCTCGAACATGAACTTGTTCAGGCCGGCTTCCCTGAGCGTATCCTGAAAAAGCGGCTCGTGCGTGGCCGGAGTGCATGCGGCAACGACCACCCTGTTCAGGCTGTGCTTCTTGATCGCGTCGGCGATCTGCCTTGTCGAGTCGGTCGAGCAACTGAAGAGCGATTCGGTCGCAAGCTCGACGTGCGGCAGCGTTTTCGCGTATTCCACGACGGCGGGCACATCGACGACGCGCGCGATGTTCGTTCCGCACCGGCAAACGAATACGCCTACTCTCGGCTCCTCTTCGGCTGTCTCGCGTTCGTCGGGATACGTCCGTTCGGTCGCGAGCGCGCCTCGCTCGACGGCGACCAGCTCGCCCGCCGCCGCCGCCGCGCTGCTGGCGGTCATCACGGTCTCGGGGATATCCATCGGCGCGAGGAATGCGCCGGCGACGAACACGCCCTGTCGCGTAGACTCGTTGGGCCGGAAAGTCGAGGCGAGCGCGTAGCCGTGGTTGTCAAGCTCGATGCCGGCGATCCGGGCCAGCTCGTCCGTGCCCTGCGCCGGCTTCAGGCCG
>CBDUSG010000524.1:0-3226 GCA_965369575.1 uncultured bacterium
ACGGAAGCTAGGGGACAGTTCCCGGGGGCACGCCTTTTCGGATAAAGATTGTGAAATACTTCGTGCTCCCCTTAGTAACAGATGAGACAAGGCTTCGAGAGGTAGACGCGGTACCCTCTGCACCGCGGGGAACACCATGAGCGCCGCCCGGAAATAGAATGTCCGCCGCGAATCCCGCCCTAAATGACTTCGTGCCTTTGCAGCAGGAACAGACTCGCAAGGCCGACCGTGAGGAAGACGGCGCCGAGCGCAATATGCGCAAACGAGAGCGAGCGGGCGTCGACGAGCTTGCCGAAAAGCGGTGAAAGCATTATGAACGCAAAGCCCCCGCACATGGATTTAACGGACAGTACGGTAGCCCTGATGTCGGACTCGATCAGCTCGTTGATGTAGCCCATGAACAGCGGCCGGGAGAATCCCCACAGGAATGCGCTCAACAGGATGAACGGAATCAGGATAGCCGACTCGACCAGACCGAGGGCAATGAAAACCGGCGATATCAGCAGCAGCAGGCGGAGTGACTTGCGCCGCCCGAGCTTTCCCTCGAGGTAGTGCGCCTGGCTCGAGCCCAGGGCGCTGAAAAGACCGAACGCGGCGAATATGATTCCATACAGGCCCAGGCTCAGGCCAAGCTCGGCGTAGTACATGTAATACGACCAAACGCCCGTGATGCCCGCGCCCATCAGCAGCGACGAGTAAATGATGAGGGACCTTATCTTGGCGTGAGCCATGCAGTACTTCGTTATCCTCACGATCGCCAGCAATGGGTTTTCGGCCGGCGGCCTTTTCCTTTCGGGTTCGACCAGCGAGACCGCCAGCGGGAACAGCAGCAGGCCGCTTGCGATGTTGACGTAAAAAGGAAATCTTAACGACGTGAGCGCAAACAGCCCTCCCATGATGGAAGAGACGGCATGGGCCGTCTGGTGGAAGAACTCGGCGTTTCCCTCGAACTTCTTATAATCGGACTCGCGCCGCATCTGTATCAGCGTGTCGTACATGAGGGCCGAATCCGTCCCCGACCTCATGCTTGCAGCGATCCCCATTATGATCTCCGCCAGTGCGAACCCGAAAAAGCCATACGAGAAAGCATATATGCCGAGCCCGATCGGCAATGCAATCGAGCCCAGCGCCAGGGTCCGCTTCCTGCCGATAACGTCGGCCATGTATCCGGAAGGTATCTCGAAGACAAGCACGCTCGCCGAGTAGATCGCCTGAACCACAAACACCTGAGTCGCGTTAAGCCCGTTCGATTCATAGAAGGGAACAAGAATCGGGGCGATCAGCCAGAAGTCGCTGAGGAATCTGTAAAGGTAGATCTTCCAGAGGTTTGTCTCGAGCTCTCGAATGTTTTGCGTCGGGGAAGGCACGGCTGGAAACTTTCATTTAAAGGGGGCTGTCCGAAAAATTACCGGTCCTGGCATGGCGCATGCCATGCGCCCCTACGGAAAACATGATCGGCGCCGGCGCGGAAATGATCTGCGCGGACTCGGGTCTGTAACCATCGCGGCTCGCGGGCTCGGGATCGTCCCCCGCTATCGCTCACGCTTTTCCGCTCGAGCCGAACACGTCCATGTAATGCGCGACGACCTGCTTCATAGCGTGCCCCGTCGCGTATTGGAGCTGGAAAAAGTGCTTGAGGTCGGGGTCGGCGAGCTGCGCGCGAACCGCCTCGAGCGCGGCGTCGGCAAGGTGAGTGTAGATGTTGACCTTGCTAATACCGAGGCCTATCGCCTTGCGGAAGTCGTCGTCGCCGACGCCTGAGCCGCCGTGCAGCACGAGCGGCGCCTCCACAGCGGCGCGTATCCCGGCCAGCCTGTCGAAATCCAGCTTGGGTTCACCCTTGTAATGACCGTGCGCGGTGCCGATAGCGACGGCGACCGCGTCCACGCCGGACTCGGCGACGTAACGGGCCGCGTCTTCCGGTCGCGTGAAATCGGCCGTGACCTTCGAAATGTCCTCGTAATCCTCGCCCATGCCGACGTGGCCGATTTCGCCCTCGACGCCTGCGCCCTCCGCATGCGCCGCCTCGGCCACGCGCCGCGATTCGCTCGCGTTTTCCTCAAACGGAAGCGCCGATGTATCGAGCATCACGTCGGTGTAGCCCGCGCTCACGCACTGCATACACTGCTCATAAGACTGTCCGTGATCGAGCGTGACTGCGATCGGCACGGCGGACTCCGCCGCCACCTCTCGCACCATCGCCATTATCGCACCTGGCGGCAGGAACAAAGGGCCGAGGATCACGGGAGACTCCTTTTCCTCGGCTGCGTTGATAATCGCCAGCAGGCCGTCGAAATTGTGAAAGTTGAACTGGCCGACCGCGTAGCCTCCGCTCTGGGCCGTCTTAAGGAGTGGAATCATCGAAGTCAACGGCATCCTTTTTCTCCGGGTGAGTGATTATGATCGCGAGCCGCGCCGAGGCAGGTTTTCGGCGTCTCAGGATTTGCTCTCGGGGAGATCGCCGGCGCCGCGTTCGCGCAGGAATTCCTGGACCTGGTCAAACATTGGGATGTCGGCCCATCCGCTCTGGCCGGTACACATTATCGCAGCCGCCGCGTTTGCAAACCGGAGCGTCCTCACGTTTCGCCATCCCATCAGGTAGCCGAACAGGAATGCACCGTGGAACACGTCGCCCGCGCCGGTGGTGTCCACTACCTTCACATCGAAGCCCGGCGAGCTGACGATTTCGTCCTCCCCGACGGCAATGCTGCCCTCGGCGCCGAGAGTGACGACTACAAGATCCAATTCGTATTCATCCATAGCTTTCTCGCCGGCCTTTATGGGATCGTCTTCGCCGGCAAGCTCGCCGACGATGGCATGCGAGGAAATGAAGATGTTGCCTTTATTGAGCAGCTCCTCGAGCCCGGGATAGAGCACGTTTGCCTCGACCGATATTGTAACGCCCGCCTCTTTCGCGACGTCGCAGGCGGCGAAGACGGCCGGTGTGTATATGTCGACGTGCAGCAGCCGAGCCGCCCTTATCGCCTCGGGATCGATGCAGTCCGCCGGCGCCGTGAACGAACAGCCGGGATAGTAGGCAATCGATCTCTTGCCGGACATGCTGTCGACCATGACGAAGCTGAAAGGCGAGCTTTCGCCCTCGTCGAGGCGCACCGAGCCGACATCGATCCCCTCGGCCTCCATGCCCTCGACCGCGAGGTTTCCATACTCGTCGTCGCCGAGCATGCCCATGTACTTGGTGGAGAGCCCCAGGCGCTGAATGGTC
>CBDUSG010000525.1:0-3217 GCA_965369575.1 uncultured bacterium
ATTGCGCCGCTGCAGGTCGGCGGGCATCACGAGTTCAACCGGAGGGCGGGCACGGAAAACGTGGCCGGCATCGTGGGCATGGGCAGGGCTTGCGAAGTCGCCGGGAAATCTCTGGGAGAGAGCCGGCGGTTGCTGTCCGAGTTGCGCGACCTGTTGCAGAGCCAGCTCGCCCAGCGAATCGAGGACACGGTCGTCAACGGGCATCCGACCGACAGGCTGCCGAACACGCTGAACATGTGTTTTCGCTATGTCGAGGGCGAATCGATGATAATGATGCTCGATATGAAGGGAATTGCCGTTTCGAGCGGCTCGGCATGCAGCTCCGGCTCTCTCGATCCCTCACACGTGCTGCTGGCGATAGGCCTCTCGCACGAGGTCGCCCACGGCTCGCTCAGGTTCTCATTGGGAGTGGAAAATACGCGCGAAGAGATCGAGCGCGTCGCCGATGTGTTGCCCGAGATAGTGGAGCGCCTGAGGAAAATGTCGGCGCTCGCCTGAACGAAAACGGAGCCTCGACCGCACTGAACAAGATTCTGGACGCCTGCACCCCTTGGCTTTTTAGCTATGCCGGATTCCAAATCCGCTTTTGAATCGCAAGATGGTTCGAAATGTATCCTCGTCCTGCGGACGACCCACCATACTCTACTTGCCGAAGAAATCCTCCAGCGAGTCGACATTCGATATCTCCCCATCCCGAAACCACAGAAGGCGGTCTCAGACTGCGGGCTGGCGATCCAGATTGAGAGTGACGACCTCGCCAGAGCCGCAGACGCATTGAAAGGGGAAGAGATGACGGTCAAGTTTTTCCTGAAGAAGGCCGACAATGAGATAGAGCCGATTGATCCGGGCTGATGCCATAAGGAGGACGAAAGATGAGATTTTTCCGAACCTTGCTTGTCGTAGGCCTGTTCTTGCTGCTTGCCTCGCGGGCGAAGGCCGAGGACGTCTCGGAAAACGAAGCCCTGCCCCCCGAAAAGACTCAGATAATCTATGACACGCTGCTTCCGAAAGAGGGGGATGAGCAGGATGAGTCCGGCACTAACGATGCGGCCGCCCAACGGGCGCCGGACGCGGGGATGACACCGGAAAGAATAGCGAAAATCCTGGGGAAAAAAGATGTCAAGCTCCGAGGCGATTCCGGCCGATGGCAGTTTATACATGAAGGCATGCAGGTATTCCTCCTCACCGACCTGCAAAACAACCGCATGCGTCTTATGAGTCCTCTCGCGAAGCTCGATCTGCTGCGGCAGGACCCCAATTTCGACGAGAGCGATCTCCTGCAGAAAATGCTGAAAGCCAACTACCTGGCCTCAGGCGACGTGCGCCTGTGTGTGAATAAAAACGTGATCTGGGCCGCTTTCCTGCATCCGCTCGACAGCCTGACGGAACGCGATCTCGTGAGCGCTCTCGGACAACTGGCTGAAACGGTTCGGAAAACCAGGGGCGACATAGATTGAGCGCGGCAGGTTCTTCGACTTCTCTGCGCTGCGCGGCGCGCCGGCGAGATAAGTTTGAGGGGGTTCAGGGAAGCGGCAGATCCAACCCCTTCTCCTCTATATACTTGAGGGTCTCCGGCAGTTTGTCGGGAGTCATCTCAAGGGTCATCAGCGGGCAGATATTGTTCTTGTGCAAGAGCTTGTAAGCCTTCACAACGTCCACGTTGCCTCCCCCGAAGGCAAGATGCAGATCGTTCTGGGCGTCGTTATCATTGATATGAACCTTCACGATATATTTTCCCAGAGCGCTGATCCATTCATCGAGCGGGACCGTGGAATAGACGTTTACGTGGCCGATGTCGAGGCACACCCGCAGGTGCGGCGAATCCACGGTTTCGATCACCCGTCGAAGCAGGCGCGGCGTGCTTATGAACATGTTTTCGAGGGCGATGGTGATGCCCAGTCTCTTGGCGTGGTTGACGACCGGCCGGAACGTTTTGAGGCTGTAGTCGAGCCATACCTTGCGATAGTCGCTCGGGGTGAGCGGGTTGAGCCCGAGGTGAAAAACAATTATTTCGGCTTTCAGCAGCGCGCTGACATTGAGCGCGCGCATGAAGGTGAACTTCGTATACTCGCGGATGATCCTGTCCCGGCGGCCGGGGTTGAGATCGAATAGCGGCCCGTGAACGCTCACGGAGATGCCCTCCCGCTCGAGCAGCTCGCCCATGGACTTCACTTCCTTGTGGGGAAAATTACGAACCCATCCGGTGTCATACATCATCACTTCGACTCCCAGATGGTTCGCCTTGAGAAATTCGAGGTTTTCCCTAATCGAATCAAAGGGGATGGTCGCTGCGTAGGTCGACCTGCAGGACAGCGTATCGCTACCACCCTTTTTCCGGCCTGAAGGCATCCCTTATAACCTCCATCTGCGGCTTGCGGCCTTCATCGTCCAATATGACCGCGACCACGTCAAAGCGACATTCGACATCGCCGATCCTCCTTTTCTGAAGGTACCAGCGGGCGGCGTTATACAGCCTTTTTCTCTTGCGTGGTACGATGGTCTCCTGTGGGAGGCCGAACTCGACGGATGTCCGCGTTCTTACCTCCACGAAAACCGTGCACTCGCCGTCGCGCGCGATGATATCTATCTCGCCCGCGGGCGTTGTGAAATTGCGCTCAACTATCTTATAGCGCCTCTTCTTCAGCGCGCTGACGGCAAGCCTTTCCCCCTCGATACCGCGCTCGATATTCTTAGCCGACAAGGCGTCATTCCTCTTGAAGAAGAAAAATCCTGATTTCGCCGAACTGCTTTTTCTGTCTCGCCGCAACCTCCTTGAGCCTTATCAATTCGAGCAGCGCGAGGAACGTGGCTATGAGAACCAGTTTCGTGTTCACCTCGCCCTCGAATATTTCCTCGAGCAGCATATTGTTTTTTTCCTTGAGACGCGTACGAAGCTCTTCCATCTTATCTTCGACATGCACTTCTTCGAGGGTGATCTCGCTAAACGATTCCGCCGTCGCGTACTCGAGCACACGCTTGAATGCCTCCATCAGTTCGAAAGTGCTCACCTCGAGGAGCGGCTCGCCCGTTTCGGGGTCGATCTCCTCGCGGTGAGTCCGCCGGAACACATCGCTCTCCTCCTCGGCCCTCTCCCCGAGATGGCCGGAGAATTCTTTGAACTTTTTGTATTCCAGAATCTGCTCTATCAGCTCGAATCTCGGGTCGTCCTCGGGATCCTCGTCTTCCGGCGGTGTCGGCAGGAGCATGCGAGACTTTA
>CBDUSG010000526.1:0-3216 GCA_965369575.1 uncultured bacterium
ACTCGATGGATGAGGCATACGCCCTGCCCTCCGAACAAGCCGTGCGCACCGCGCTGCGAACGCAGCAGATTATCGCCTGCGAAAGCGGCGTGACGAATACGGTCGATCCTCTCGGCGGCTCCTTCTTCGTCGAGAAGCTCACGGATGAATTGGAAGAAGAGGCCCGTGAGATTCTGCGGGAAGTAGAGGACAGAGGCGGCATGGTGCAGGTTATTTTGGACGGCTGGGTTCAAAAGCAGATAGAGGACGCCGCCTATTCCAATAAAAAGGAGATCGATGAGGGAAACCGCCTGGTCGTCGGCGTGAATTGCTTTGAAGACGAAGAAGACGAATTGCCGATTGAAATACTCAAGATCGACGCTTTGCACGAGGAACTCCAGAAGAAGAATCTCGCCCGGGTGCGGGAGCAAAGGGACGACCAAAAGGTTCAGGAGACCTTGGAGAGACTGGCCGAAGCGAGGGAATCGGGCGCGAACGTCGTGCCGGCATCGATCGAGGCGGCCGCGGCCTACGTGACGATCGAAGAGATGATGGATACGTGCCTGCGGGGAGTGGAAAGCGAGCCTGTTTCATAATTTGACGACCATGTGGGAACCCGGAAATGGATAAGAAGAAAAGTCCCATCAGGGTGCTCGTTGCCAAGCCCGGCATGGATGGCCACGACAGGGGCGTGAAGCTGGTGGCCCAGGCGCTGAGAGACGCCGGCATCGAGACCATATTTTTGGGAATTCAGGTCACGGCCGATGAAATCGTGGAGGCTGCGATTCAGGAATCCGTCGATGTCATCGGCCTGTCGATGTTTTCCGGCGGCCACATGGTTTTGCTCCCGCGAATCCTGGGCGCCTTGCAAGACGAGGGCCTCGATGGAGTGCCGGTGATCGTGGGAGGAATCATTCCGCCCAAAGACGCGGCCGAGCTGAGAGAAATCGGCGTAAAAGAAGTGTTCGGCCCCGGATGCCCTAACTCCAGAATAATAGAGGCCTTCCAAGAATGGGGAAACAGGGAAACCAAGGGCGCGGCGTGAAAACTTCAGCAGTGACGAGCAGACTCCAGCCAGCCGCCAAAGCGGGGACTTTCGGACGCCCGAGAATAAGTTCCGACACGAATTTTCCAAGAATTCCCGACTCACCTCAATTCACTACCGATTCCCATCATCCCCGGCGCGTCCTTTCGATGGACGTTATTACAGAGTTTAACCCCCTATCCCTCCTCGATTTTACCGATCCAACTGATATTTCGAGATACGGATTTAGTAGTTTGGAAGCGAAAAACAGTGCAGAATCGAAAACGAATTCTTGAGTCTCTTGACGAAAGAGGGAAGTGCAAAGCTCATTCGAAGGCCGTACTTCCTGCGGACGGACGATAGAGAAGAAATTAGTATACTGTCCCGGAATTTCTCGGAATTTCCGGAATTTGTCGGAACGCCTCTTGCTGGAACTTGTCGCTTCTGATATAATCCGGGAGACCACCGATTTTTCATTCTTGTTTGTGATTGCAAGAAAAGTGGAGAAACAGGCAGCCTAGTTCAAAGTGGAAGTTCACTATCGTGTCCTGAACTTCCAGCTCCTCTAGATTATGACCACGCCGATTGAACATAAAGAAAAAGACTGGTGGCGAGAGGCTGATATCCAGTTGGCATTCTTTTCGCCAAACTGGCGGCCCACGCTGGATTTCCTGAAGAGAAACGCCCATGAAATCATAGATAACTATCCCAGATTGCTGGAATGGAACGCCAGCGAGAACCTTTTTTCATATGCCGTTCCGAATAACCTAAGATTCGACGGCATCCTCATTTTCTGCCGGTTTGTCGAAAACCTTGGAACAGCCCCCATTGTAACTGTAAAAACAGAAGAAGGGACGAGGGAACTGAAGTTCACAGATTACGATGACGAAAGCATGGAGTATTTTTTCCCGATGTGTTGGAGTGGCGGCAGACTCCTTCTTGAGATTCTCAACATCCCCGAGGATGCTGTGCTAATTGCTGCGTTTGTCACGGCTGAACTGCTGGACGAGGCACCGTATCGCGGCCCCCTAGAGCGCTCCACGTTACACCGATTCGTTCGCAATCGCTTTCACTACTCCAGTATTCTTGCCGTCTGCGCTCACACCCTTATGACATTACACGTCCTTTTGTATAGCAGGAAATTCCTGTTCGGTGACGAAACACCGATTGAATGCAGCGCCGAAATCGGCTGCGGCCAGGGCACCGCTTCGTCGATATTCTCCTGTTTTTCGAAAAGGCACATCGGCGTGGACATTGTGGATAGGCCGATGATGTATGTGGGCTATCCAGCTTTCGATAAGGCATTGTCCAGATTCCTCGGCGTTAGGGTCGATCGCCGTGAACACTTCGAATACGTCAAGCACGATGCCAGAACATTCAATTTTGAAAGCGAAAGCCTCGAGTTCGTCCTGAGCCACGCTTGCCTGGAACATATTCGAGAGCCCAGAGGCGTTTTCCACAGAATCGCGGAAGGTTTGAAACCGGGCGGCAAAGCCATAATAAATATCGATCATAACTACAGTGTGATCGATGGGCATTTTCCTAGTCCCTTTCAGAGTAGCAGAGCATGGTGGCACCTGCGCTGCTCACCCGAACAGATTGAAGAAACATATCGCAAAAACTGCTCGCCGGAAGAGGCGGAGCTTAGGATCGCTTTCTACAAAACGTGCAACATGCTAACCTACCAGGAATACATGGCTATGGCTCGGGAACTTGAAGAACATTTTCCCGACATCCGCGCTGGCATCGTTCCTGGGTGGGCCGTGAAGCCTTACCGATGGGCGTCCGTCAGTTTCTTAAAGGAAAGGCTCGAAAACGAGTTCTTTGACCGAGAACGTTACACAGACGAAGACCTTTTGGAGGAGTTGTTCGTGTTTTATCTCGTTAAAGAGCCTATCGGATGGATGACCGAGCCAGTAAGATGTCCTCGATGCGCACAAATGGTTAAGCGCTGCCACATCGAGGTCACTTGTAGATATTGCGGTCTCGAATTCGCTTGTCTGTGGGACGGCACTAATAATAAGAAGCCGCTTGATATTTCCCCCACTTTTTGCGAATCTCAAGATGTGCAAGACTTAATGGGTGCCAGTCGAGGGACGACGTCTCCATTCGATGCAATCCTGCTCTCGACCTCGACCGTGGAAGGCATGGTGCTTGCCTCTTTCGACTCGCTTGGACGGGTACTCGAACGACTGGGCGGACAGCGTGTGCTG
>CBDUSG010000527.1:0-3207 GCA_965369575.1 uncultured bacterium
CCCATCCTCATTTTCCCTTCACGGGTTGCGGATTCAGAGCGGATGCCACGAGGGAGAGCCATATGCGCGATTCAACGCCGCCGACGCGGCGCCCCCGGACCGCGCACGAGCCGGTCGCAAGCTAGCGCCATTCAACACCGATAACCTGCACTTTTGAGTTGCCGACAAAGCCAGGCGCGACGGAGGCCGGAAAATTGAATCCCCGCGATTGTCCCGGCCCCAGATCGGTAATTTCCTCCGCGCCGGCGACTACAATCTCGCCGGTTTTATCATAGATCGTTATTTCCAGTAAAATGATCGACGCGGCGAACTCGCCCGTGTTCTTAACGCGGCCTTTCACCATCACGGAGTCGTCGCCCAGCCTCACGGCTGTTACGCCGCTGACCGGAACTTTCTTGATATCTTCCTTGAATTGCCGTTTTTCCTCTTCGGTCAATCCGGCAAGATAATCCGGTTCCGGCTCTTGTTCAGCTTCCGCCTCCGCTTCAGCCGCCTCCGCATCAGCCGCCTCCTGCGCCTGCATGCTTTCTCTTATTCCCTCATCCCTGCGCCGGGCTCTTTCGTCTCGGGTAACCCATTCATCGCCGACTTTTA
Source organism: uncultured bacterium (assembly GCA_965369575.1). Taxonomy (GTDB): domain Bacteria; phylum Abyssobacteria; class SURF-5; order SURF-5; family SURF-5; genus CBDUSG01. Next base: position 595 of record CBDUSG010000527.1, read on the forward strand.
CGAGCCCTTTGTCTCGTTGCTGTTTTTCCCGCTTTTCCCGCTCTGCTCGATTTCGCTTGCGCTCTTCATCCCGTTCTTTTTGCTCGTCCCTCCATTTCTGATCGAGAAGTCTGTTCTCCTCGGGCGTCGCATACTCGATCCTCTCAATGTTGGCCCATGAGATGCCGATGACGGCATTCTTGATTCGGATCTTCACTCCCGTCGGGCTTTCTTCATCGACGATTCCCTGCTTGTCACTGCCGCTCTTGAATATTATTATGTCGGCGAGCGCGTTCGACGAGTAGAAAGCGAGCGACAACAGAATCAAAAGCAGCTTTTTCATTGCGATCCCTCCTCTTAATTATCGGGATAATCATCGGGAAAGAAATGTCCCTGGCCGTGCGCCGAATTGCACTTCTTATCAATATACCACATACCGCGTATGCGGGCAAAATCACCACGGCTCTGCTCCAGTCGCTTCTGTTCATCCGTTCCACTTTTTAATCCCGATTCAGCACGGGGTCGGGGCCGAATCCTTTTGCGCCGCCGACCCTTGCGGCTTGACCGGCGCGTCCGAGGATGGCTATACTGAGTTCCATCGGAAGACCGTCTTGTCGGAGAGCGAGAGGAGTGACCCATTGTCGGCTTTTATTTCCGCCGAGCGCACGCCCGCCGATGATGCCGCTGAAAAGCCGATACGCGAGCGCCAGATGGCCGCGTATCGGAAGGCGCTCGAGTACATCGAGGGCCGCCGGGTGCTCGAGATAGGCTGTGGCGAAGGCGTCGGCGCCTCCGTGCTGGCCGAAAAAGCGGCGTCGGTGGTGGCGGTGGACTACTCGGAAGAGGCCCTCAAGGCCGCGCGCAAGAAGCATGGCGCGAACCACATCGAATTCAGAAAAATGAGGGTACCGCCCATAGAGTTCGCCGACTCTTCGCTCGACGCCGTCGTCTGCTTCCAGATGATCGAGCATCTCGAAAAGCCGGAAGAACTGATCTCAGAGATCAAGCGGGTCGTTCGCGAGGATGCCCCCGCTATGCTCGCCACCGTGAACAAGGAGGAGACGCCTTCTCCAAACCCTTACCACCTTCACGAATTCACTGCGCGAGAATTCGAGAGCCTCCTGAAGGCGCACTTCGACTCGGTTGATATATATGGAGTCTTCGGCGATGAGCTTTTCATGCGCTACTGGCAAAGCAACCGCAGATGGGTCGACAACTTCATGCGCCTCGATGTGTTCAACCTTTCCCAACGCCTGCCGCAGGGCATCAGGCAACCGCTCTTTGACATGGCAAGCCGGCTGATGAGGACACGGCTGAAAAGCGGCGATCCCGACCTTTGCGACAGCATATCGCACGCCAATTTTCTTTTCAAATGCGACGAATTCGGCGGCTGTCTCGACTTTTTTGCCGTCTGCCGCAAGGCGTCCGCATAGTTCAAAATTGTTCACATCCTACAATCTGGAAGCCTCCCGACCGGTTTTCAGGGGAGTCTGACACCCGCGTTATAGCACCCTAACCTTTTATACGACAGCATATTACAAAATTCCCTAAGAATCCGGCCTTCATGGCACGGTTCATGCACTCCCTACATATACGGATATTCATAGCACACCATCGACCGACATCGCTCGAGGAGTCACTATGCAGAAAAGGTGGAACATTCTCGTCATTCCCAACACGTCGGAGGCGGGACTCACCGTCGGCGTGAGCGCCAGAAACCTCAAGTTTGGCGCTTTTTTCGCCGCCTCCGCTTTTGCGGCCGTTATTGCGTTCTGCGCGATCAGATTCTATACGTGGAACAGGGATCACGTCGGAATGGTCGACCACCTCAGGCAGGAGATAAAAGGGCGCGACTCCGAGCTCGCGACGATTGAAAGAAAATTCGGCGACCTCCTCTCTCTCGAAGACAAGCTGCGAACGATCGCAGGACTCAAGCCGAGGGAGACCGCAAGCGACGAGGCCGGCAAGGGCGGAAAAGGTGGCCCCGAAACAGGCGGTGAAAGTCTCTACCCGCCCGATGAGGATATACGGACCTTTTCATTCTCCGGCAAGGCGGAAAAATCGCCCGAGGCATTCCTTAAGGCAATCGATGCGGCTCACGACGGCCTGTCCGAAATACTGGACGCCTTCGAGAAGGAGCAGGAGCGCCTCTCGAGAATTCCCTCGATAAATCCCGTGTACTCGCCCGACGCATGGCTTTCGTCGGGATACGGCTACCGCGGGGACCCCATCAGCGGCGAGCGCAGATTCCACGACGGCGTGGACATAGTGGCGCCGCGCAAGACAGTCATCATAGCGCCGGCCGCCGGCGTGGTGACCTTTGCCGGCTGGCGCGTGGGACTCGGCCGAATGGTGGAAATAAGCCACGGCTACGGCTACCGCACCATATACGGCCACAACGAAAAGTTGTCGGTCAAAAGAGGCGACCAGGTCAAGCGCGGCGATCCCATCGCGCTCCTCGGCAGCAGCGGTCGGAGCACCGGCCCGCATCTGCATTATGAAATCCGATTGAACGGAAAAGCCAGGAACCCGTACAAGTACGTCATCGATTGATGACCATACCGGATTCCCGGCCTCTCCCGCCGGCGAGGCATTATTCCTTCCCTGACAACGTCCTGCATGGACGGCTTTCCC
>CBDUSG010000528.1:0-3205 GCA_965369575.1 uncultured bacterium
TGCGACGATTTGACCATCATCAATGACTTGCGGCGTTCGATCCCTAGATTACCTAAATATCAGGAGGCAAGCATGTGGCTCTTATCGGCAAGCCTCGGCCAAATGATCAGACGCGGCACACTCTCGGTCATCGACGTTTCGGGCCGAAGACACGTGTTCGCGGGCTCACAAACACCTGCCGTGACCATCCGGTTACACAAACGAGGCGTCGCCACGCGGCTGGCTCTTAACCCCGAGCTTTACCTGGGCGAATGTTACATGGACGGCACCGTAACGGTAGATGGCGGCGATATCTACGATCTCCTGGATTTGGCGGTCATGAACCGCGGCTGGCGCCACGGCCACCAGATTTATAACGCCCTCGCAAAGCTGCGGCGGCTCTGGCGGCGCGCCGCCCGCTACAACCCTGTCTGGCGTGCGCGTCATAATGCTGCTCATCATTACGATCTGTCGAAAGAGCTTTATGAGGCCTTCCTGGACGACGATCTCCAGTATTCCTGCGGCTATTTCCTGCGCCCGAACGACACGCTGGAGAAGGCACAATTACAGAAGAAAGCGCATATTGCCGCCAAGCTGTGCCTGCAGCCCGGGCAAAAAGTGCTCGACATCGGCAGCGGCTGGGGCGGGCTGGCTTTTTACCTGAGCCGAAATTGGGACGTTGATGTTACAGGCATCTCCCTGTCGAAGGAGCAGATAACTTATGCACGTTCAAACGCAAATCGGCGGGACCCGCAGGGACATGTCGATTTTCGCCTCCAGGACTACCGGCAGATCGACGGACAATATGACCGGATCGTCTCGGTCGGCATGTTTGAGCATGTCGGCGTCCCGCATTACAGGAATTTCTTCAAGGCGATAAGCGACCATCTGAGCAACGACGGCATCGCTCTTCTTCACACCATCGGGCGTTCTGAAGGACCCGACGCGGACAATGCCTGGGCGGCCAAGTATATCTTCCCGGGCGCATATGTGCCTGCGCTCTCCGAGATACTGCCCCAAATCGAACGCGCTGGCCTCTGTCTGACCGACATCGAGGTGCTGCGGCTGCACTATGCGAAGACACTCAAAGCGTGGCGCGGACGCTTCGCCGCGAACAGGGATAAAATCCAGGCGCTGTATGACGAACGCTTTTGCCGCATGTGGGAGTTTTACCTCGCCACCACCGAGGTGGCGTTTCTACACGCCGGCTTTGTCGTCTTCCAGATACAGCTCGCCAAACGGCAGGACGCCGTGCCCCTGACCCGGGATTATGTGGGCGAGCAGGAAAGACAAGCGCTGCATGAACAGAATGTCGCGGCATAGGGATCAGCACGGTGGATGCCAAACAGCATATGGAAACCGAGCTGCAGACCGTGGGCGATCCTTATTCGTTCGACGAATATCTGGGATGGCGGGAAAGTGTCGATTATTACGCAGACGACGCCTTTTTTCAGGATGTCGTTCGTTATTTCACTCAAGATCAGTGCGAGGCTGCCGATCTTGAAGCCAGAGAATTATCGAAAAAGGCATCCCGGCGCTGGCGAATTTGGTCCGACGAAATTTCATGGCCGGAGAAGCGCCCCTTCCTCAAGAATTACGATGGCTACGGCAGCCGTATAGACCGAATCATACGCCCCCATGAAACGGAAATAATGGAGAAAGAGGTTTTTTCTGAGGCCCTATTCTCGGATCAGACTTCTCCATGGCTTCGCCTCATCAAGATGTATCTCATTTACCAGAATGGCGAGGCCTGCATTTCCTGCCCGGTTACATGCACCGAAGGCTTGGTCGCGCTCCTCGAAAAATACGCTGACACGCCGCAACTGAAGGAGATATTGCAGCGCTGCAAGAACGGGATCGACGGTGAATATGCTATCGGCGCCCAGTATCTGACCGAGATTCAGGGCGGTTCCGACGTGCAGGCCAATCTGGTGGCGGCCAGGAAAAACAAGGCGGGCTGGAAACTATACGGGAAGAAATTCTTCTGTTCCGCCGCGCATGCGGATTACGCGATTGTGACCGCAAAACCGGATGGCAAGGAAGACGTGGCGATTTTCGTGGTACCCGCCTGGCTGCCGGAAGAAAAGGAATCTCGAAAGCGCAACGGCTACACCATAGACAGACTGAAGCGGAAATCGGGTACGGACGCGCTACCCACCGCAGAAATCACCTTTGACGGCGCTGTCGCCTACCCGGTGGGACCCCTGGATCGGGGTCTGGCAAATGTTGTCGGAATCGTCCTGACCCACTCGCGCCTGACTATCGGCCTTTCGAGCGCAGCCATGATGACCCGAGCTGCCAGAGAAGCGGCAAAGTATGTGGAATTCCGGCACGCTTTTGGACAAAGAGTGGCTGAATTTCCCATGGTAAAGGCTCAGACTCAAAAGTTGGAACATTTTGCCCGACGTACTGTTGCCGGCGCTTTCAGGTTGTATGGGGCCTTCTTGGAAAAAGAGACGGGAATAGCCACAGAAATTGAGCCCGAAGAGTCCGAGGCGCTGAAGAAGGCGAAGTTCAATGTTCGTGAACTCATTATGCTCCAGAAAATCACCGCCGCCTCAGACTGCACGGATATGCTGAGACTCGCGGTGTCGCTGTTCGGGGGCAACGGCGCCATAGAGGACTTTTCTTCACTTCCCAGGCTGTATCGCGATTCCGCCATCAACGAGCTTTGGGAGGGGCCGCGAAACGTTTTGCTGGCACAGATTCACCGGGAGTTGCAGCAGGCGAGAAACTGGTACTCGCCCGAAGAATTTGTCGCGAGCGTTCTGGAAGGTGCGGACAGGGAAATAATCGACGATTTATCCGCAAAGGTCGCGGAATTACTGACTTATCCCGACTTATCCAAGCCGAACGGCGACGCGGTGAAGAACTGCGAGCGCTGGGATGCAGTTTGTCACAGCCTCTTTCATGCATACCAGGATGTTTCGCTGAACCGAGTTCAAAAGGCGGCATAGGACGAAAACCGGAGAATTGAGCCATGAACGATATTCAAATTGAACGGATGGCAAAATCAGAGGTCGACAAGACATCCGGGCTCTTTTCGTTCGCCGATGATCTTGGCCCCGAAAAGATTATCCATTTATACGACCCGGGCACAGGGCTGCGGGCCATCGTCGTGGTCGATAACGTTGCCGCCGGGCCGGCAATCGGAGGCGCGCGGATGGCCCCCGATGTAAGCGTCGAGGAGTGCTTCCAATTGGCCCGGCCCGGGCCAATTGGAAGC
>CBDUSG010000529.1:0-3203 GCA_965369575.1 uncultured bacterium
AGGACTGCACAAACCGAAAACTTGCGCCTTTTCTATAAATATTATATCACATAAATATGAATAGGCCAGCGCCTTTTCGGTTTTGTGCGCATGGAATAATTCCCGGCTTCAGAATTCCGCCATTTTGCGCCGACGTTCGAGCTGCTCCGCGTACATCTTCCGAAAAATGGCATACTTGGCATCGTGATACGCCATCGTCGAGGAATCGGCGCGGATGGTTTTCCCGCCGTGCCCCATCGCCGCCATTGCATCCGTCACGGATGAGTACGCGCCGCCGGCCACCGCGGCAAGCATCGCGGCACCCAGCAGCATCGCCTCCGGCTCGCGCGGGAGCACGATATCGCAGCCGGTTATGTCGGCGTGTTCCTGCAGCCAGAGCGGGTTCTTGGTTCCGCCGCCGCACGCGTGAATCGTGTCTATCGTCAGCCCTTTCGCGTTCAGCGCTTCGACGATGTGGCGCGTGCCGTAAGCGACCGCCTGCACCGTCGCATAATACTGCATCGCCAGTGTGTCCAGGGACTGATCGAGCGAAAGGCCGTCGACCGCGCCTCGCGCGTAGGGATCGGCATGAGGCGAGCGGTTGCCGTGATAGTACGGCAGCACGTGAAGGTTCCGGGTGATCTCCGGCCCTCTGCCCTCGCGCCGCATGATTCGTTTCACCTCTGCGTTCAGGATCTCATACGGCGTCCTGCCCTGCGACTTTGAGATTTTGGCGAGTTCTTTCGCCGCGGCGCTGTCGGCGATTACGTGGTCGATCAGCCCGCCGGTGGCGCTCTGGCCGCCCTCGAGCAGCCACATGCCGGGAATCATCGCGCCGTAGTAAGGTCCCCACACTCCCTTGACGAACACCCGTTTCGACGTCGTCGCCATGTGGCACGAGGAAGTGCCCCCGATGAGCGCGAGCACTTTTTCGATCGAGCCGACGCCTCGGCTTCTTAACGCCGATCCGAGCACGCCCACTCCGCCCGCGTGCGCGTCGATTATCCCGACGCCGACGGCGATGCCGGGCCTCAACCCGAGCGCCTTTGCGGCGTCGTCCGTCAATAAGCCGGCGAATGTGCCCATCGGCCGAACCGACGATCCGGCCCTGCCGCCCTCGAACAGATCGTCGAGTCCCACCTGCCTGAAAAAGGACATATCCCAGCGCCCATGTTTGCGCTCGTGTCCGAGATATGTCCATTTGCAGACTACCGTGCACAGGCTGCGCACGTCGTTTCCAGTCGCGGCGTAGACCATGAAGTCGGCGAGATCGAGGAATTTCGCTGCGCGCTTCCAGGTGCGCGGCAGCTTTTCCTTTAGCCACAGCAGTTTCGGGGGCTCCTGCTCGGGTGAAAGCTTGCCGCCGACGTATCTGAGCACCCGATGGCGTGTCGCGTTGATCCTCTCCGTCTGGTCGGTCGCCCTGTGGTCCATCCACACGATGATGTTCTGCTCGGCCCTGCCCGTGGGCGAGACTGTGACGGGCCTGTCGCCGGCGCCGAGCGCCACGAGCGAACACGTCGCGTCGAAGCTCAAGCCCGCGACGTCCTGCGGTTTCGCCGCCGCCCTCCGCAGCGACTGCCGGATGGCGCGCCCGGCGGCTCGCCATATGTCGTCGGACGACTGCTCGACAAAGTCGGGCTTCGGACGAAAGAGTTTTATGGGGCATTCGCCCACGCCGAGCATCTTTCCCTTGAGATCGAACAGCCCGGCGCGCACGCCGCCGGTGCCGACGTCCACACCCAGAACCAGGCCGCCGCGTCGCTTTGCCGCCATTCCAAGTCCTCCGGAGAGTTCATGGTTTTCCGTTTATCGTGGGCGCCATTTTATCAGCACGGGCAATGCAAAATCAAAGTGGGGGGCAAGTTGCTCCCTACAACCCTCCATGAGATGCTTCGCATCTCTACGTTGGCTATGTTGCGGCTGCACGGGACAGGTCCTCGCTGAAACTGAATCAGTAAGGCCGGCTTTGAAACAAGATGTAAAAGAAGAGATGCGTAGCATCTCATGTCAGCGGCCACTGGCCGCCGGATTAAGCCGTCAATACCCGTCAGGGGAGAGATACGAAGTATCTCATGTCCCCGGCGACTCGCCGGTGCGGAGCATCCCATGTCTCCGGCGACTCGCCGGCGCCGGTGTCCGTGTCTTTTTCGGGTCTGGTTAGGTATAATATATCGATGGAGTATTGTTCACAACGACGGAAGAGGGCCCTATGACGGACAAGTTTCAGCTAGTGAGCGACTTCAAGCTGCGGGGCGACCAGCCCCATGCGGTCGAAGAGCTGGTCGAGGGGCTCGAGGACGGTCTCGCCCACCAGGTGCTGCTGGGAGTGACAGGCTCGGGCAAGACGTTCACGATGGCCAACATCGTCGAGCGAATCAATAAGCCGACGCTCGTGCTCGCCCACAACAAAACGCTTGCCGCCCAGCTATACAGCGAGTTCAAGCAGCTTTTCCCCGAGAACGCCGTCGAGTATTTTGTCAGCTACTATGATTACTATCAGCCCGAGGCGTACGTGCCCTCGAGCGACACGTACATCGAGAAGGACGCATCGATAAACGACGCAATAGACAAGATGCGCCACTCGGCCACGCGCTCGCTGTTCGAGAGGCGCGACGTGCTCATCGTCGCCAGCGTTTCGTGCATATACGGGCTCGGCTCGCCCGAGGAATATCTGGGCATGCTCGTTTCGGTCGAGAGCAACGCCGACATGACGCGCGACGACCTGCTCGCGCATCTGGTCGAGATACAATACGAGCGCAACGATCACGACCTTCATCGCGGCACGTTCCGCGTGCGCGGCGACGTGGTCGAGATATTTCCCGCATACGAGAGCGACCGCGTCGTGCGGATCGAGTTCTTCGGAGATACGATCGACTCGATCTCGGAGGTCGACCCGCTCCGTGGGCGGTCGGTCCGAAAGCTCGATCGCGCGCTCATCTTCCCGGGCAGCCACTATGCGACCTCGCGCGACAAGCTCGCGCGCGCGATCAAGAGCATCCGCGCCGAGCTGGGCGAGCGCCTGAAGGAGCTGGGCGCGCAGAACAAGCTCGTCGAGGCGCAGAGGCTCGAGCAGCGCACCAACTTCGATCTCGAGATGATGAAGGAGACGGGCTTCTGCTCGGGCATAGAGAACTACTCGCGGCATCTCGACGGCCGCCGGCCCGGCCAGCCGCCGTTCACGCTGATCAATTATTTTCCCGACGACTACCTGCTGTTCATTG
>CBDUSG010000530.1:0-3201 GCA_965369575.1 uncultured bacterium
GCAGGCTTAAGTGAACTTATTGGGGTCTGACCCCAAATAGTTCACTTAACGGAAGTTAGGGGACAATCCCCGGGGGCACGCCTTCGCGGGAACGACAGAAGAGGAACGGGACGGCGAGTCGCCGCTGACAGGGGATACTTCGTATCCCTCCTGACGGCCATACCAAACCCTGTCATTCCCCGGCTTGCCTGCCCTCGACTTGATCGGGGGGCCGGGGAATCCCTGAAAACCGGTTAAGAGTTCCTCTGGGCAGCACGCCGACAAATCGCAATTGTCAGCCCGAGCCCCGTCGGAAAGAAATGAATCCGCGCGCCAAACGCCGTCGATCACGCAAAAACGATCGGCAGCTTCGCGCCGCAGGCGCCGCAGGCACCGTTCTTGACGTTCTCGCCCATCAGCGCCATGATCGCGCGCCTCAGCACGAGTTCTCCGCATTCGGGGCACTTTGTGTGCTGGCGCTCGTTGTTGCGGACGTTGCCGACATAGATGAACCTGAGTCCTGCGTCGTCGCCGATGGCCGCCGCGCGCTCGAGCGTGCCCAGCGGCGTCGGCTTGCTGTCGAGCGTCTGATAATCGGGATGGAAGCGCGAGATGTGCCAGGGAAGGTCCGGCGAGATGCCCGCAAGGAACGCCGCTATCTGTTCCAGCTCCTTATCGGAATCATTCTGTCCGGTAACGACAAGCGTCGTCACCTCGACGTGTATGCCCGCCTCGCGCATCGCGCGGATCGAGTCGAGCACGGGCTGCAGCCTGCCGCCGCATTGGGAGCGATAGAACTCATCGGAGAACGATTTCAGGTCGATGTTGGCGGCGTCTATCAGTCCGGACATCGCATCTACGGCCTCGGGCGATTGAAAACCGTTTGTGACAAAGACGTTTTTCAGGCCGGCCTCTTTGGCGAGTCGGGCGACGTCGAGCGCGTATTCCATATAGATCGTGGGCTCGGTGTAGGTATATGCGATGCTGGCGCACCGGGCGCTGACAGCGCCTTTGACCATGGCGCCGGGCTCGACGTATGCCTGCGGGAACTTTTCGAGATTCCCGCGCGCCTGCGAGATTTGCCAGTTTTGACAAAAACCGCAGCGGAAGTTGCACCCGGGCGTGGCGATCGAATACGACAGCGTGCCCGGCAGGAAATGGTAAAGCGGCTTTTTCTCGATCGGGTCGGCGTTCTCGGCTATGACCCGCCCGTAAACAAGGGTGTGGAGAGCGCCGTCCCTGTTCTCGCGGACACCGCAGACCCCTCGTTTTCCGGCCGAGATATTGCACCGGTGGCTGCACAAAAAGCAGTCAACGGCGCCGTTTTCGGCCGGCGCCCAGAAATCGGCCCGCCGCGGGCCCGGCGAATCCTGACTCATCTCTTACCCTCCGAGATTTTTCATAATTCGATCAAGAAGGCCGTTTTAATTTCTGCTCCATGAAGTATATCATAAAGATCGCCTCTCGCAGACTGCCGAATGTCTCCAATTCGCCTCGCGCCCGGATCGGAGGGAGGAGATCGCACAGTTCTAGGCGCTTGTGACAATTTTTGTCACTGCGCAACGTCGAGATCGGCGCGGCCTTTCCACGGTTAAGTGCCTGAGCCGACTTGGGTTATAGCAATCGGCCGGCCTTCTGGCTCATCTTGGTACGATGCTTGCACTGACGGAGCGCATTGCGCTGTGTTAAGTGGGCATATTGTATCCCGGATTACTGATATGGCTGAGAATAGACCAGAATTAATTGATGAATACATCGGCAGCTTCCACGTTATCGAGCTGCTCGGCCGCGGGGCGATGGCATCCGTGTATCGGGCTTTCGATACCGAGCTCGAGCGTGATGTCGCGCTGAAAGTCCCCGACCCCAGATATGCCGACAACCCGAGTTTCGTCGAGCGGTTCGACCGCGAATGCATCGCGATGGCGCGGCTCCGACATCGCAATATCGTGCAGATTTATAGCGTCGGCGAGCACAAGGGACTGCCGTTTTTGGCGATGGAATGCGTCAAGGGCACCTCTTTGGCGAAGGTACTGGAGGACAGGACTCGAATAGAGATCGACGAAGCCATCGAATACATTCTGCAGATATGCGAGGGAGTCGACTGCGCTCACCAGGCCGGCGTCATCCATCGCGATCTCAAGCCCGGCAATATCCTTGTCGATTCAAGCGGGCGCGTACTCGTCGCAGATTTCGGCATATCGAAGCTGATGGAGGGCGAATCATGCGAGGATACGCTCACATTTGTCGGCACGCCCACATATATGTCTCCCGAGCAATGCGGCGAGGGAAAACTCGACCGTCGGACCGACATCTACTCTCTCGGCGTGATCTTCTATGAGATGATTATCGGGCATCCCCCTTTCCACGGGGAGACGCCGGCAGAGATCATCAAGAGCCACCTGCTGGAGACTCCCGGCTTTCCGATCGAACAGGGCGAGGCACTGCCGCCCAACATCGTCAAAATACTGCGCAAGATGCTCGCCAAAGACCCCGAGCAGCGCTATGGCGACATGCATTCGCTAAAGCGTGAACTCGAAATATGGAAAAAGTGGGCGAAGACGAAGTCGGCCGGCGCGAAACAGGAACTCGCCCCAAGCGAAAACGCGCCGATAATACTCGCAAGCATTCCGCAGAAGATACTTTTGGGGGCGGTCGTCGCAGCCTTGAAAAACATCGATCACCGCATGGTAGTTGTGAACAATCCGACGGAATTGCTGTCAAAACTCACGAACCTGCCCGTGAAAATGGTAATTCTCAGCCATGAATCGGGCAAAAACAGCACATTCAAGCTGGCCGAAAAGATCAGGGAATCGGAAAAAAATTCGGGGGTGCAATTGATACTTCTGAGCCACGGAATCTCGCGAAGAGAAGTAGAGACCGCCTTTGTCATGGGAATAAACGACATCATCGCCGAGCCGTTCGATCCGTCTGTCCTGATATCGAAGCTCGAAAGCGCCCTGATCGGAGAGCCGAGATCCATCGAGAGCCGCCGCTTTTTCCGCAAATCAATGGCCGACAGCCTCACCGTCAGAATCGAAAACGACATAGGCGACATAAGCGAGGGCGGAATGCGCATCGCTACCAATATGGCCCTCAAAATCGGCGATATCCTCACTTTCGAGCTGCAATTGTTCCACGAACTCGGCTTCGGAGAGAAATCGGGCAGGGTCGTATGGATATCGAAAAACGATTCGGGAGACGGCTTTCTCTTCCAGGTCGGGA
>CBDUSG010000531.1:0-3201 GCA_965369575.1 uncultured bacterium
CGTGAGCTTCTCGACGAAGAAGGAGCCGCCGAGGGGATCGACGGTATTCGTCACTCCGCTTTCGCAGGCGATGATCTGCTGCGTTCGCAGCGCGGTGCACACGGCTTGTTCGGAGGGCAGGGCGTATGCCTCATCCATTGAGTTCGTGTGAAGCGAATGGGTTCCCCCGAGGACGGCCGCCAGCGCCTGAAGCGTAGTTCGAATAATGTTATTGACGGGCTGCTGCGCGGTGAGGGAGCTGCCCGCCGTCTGCACGTGATAGCGCAGGAGCCAGCTCAGAGGATTTCGCGCCCCGAAGCGTTCTCGCATGAGACGAGCCCAGAGACGCCTTGCCGCGCGGCATTTGCAGATTTCCTCGAAGAAGTCATTGTGTGAATTAAAGAAAACGGAGAAGCGGGGCGCAAAATCATCGACGCTGAGGCCTCGTTCGATGAGGGCGTTGACATATTCTATCGCGCTTGCCAGAGTGAAAGCGATTTCCTGTGCCGCGGTCGATCCCTTTTCTCTGATCTGATAGCCGACGAAGCTGATGGGATTCCAGCGAGGGATGTTTCTTATGCAATACTCGATGACATCGACAGAAATGGCGAATGCAGTGGCAAGGTGCATTCTTCTGGAAAAAATCGTATAGCTGGCAGAAACCATGTCGTTCTGCAGCGTGCCACGAAGGAGATGAAAAGGAATATTCCTCTTTTCGGCAAGGGCAAGATACATCGAAAACACCCCCGCCCCTCCGGTAATGAGCGATGTCGAGCCGGCAGCGATGTCGATTCCGTCCAACACCACTTCCATGTCTCTTAAGGAAGCCACGGGGACGCCGTCTTTGCCGACCTCGCCCTCGCAGATAGGGTTGTCGGAATCATAGTGGTAGTGCGTCGGCAGATCGAAGACGAGGTTGAGGCCGGTCTGTCCCTCTTTGTTGAGATACTTGAGGCGTTTGTTGGTCTCCTCCGGCGTCGCAAAGCCCGATACCTGCCTTCGAGTCCACAACTTTCCCCGATATCCGGTCGGCGTGACACCTCGTGTGAATGGGTATCCCCCGGGAAATCCTATGTCCTCGTTGTAACTCTTGTTCTCGATATCGAGAGGCGTATAAATTCGCTGTATCTCTCTGCCCGAAGGCGTAGCGAAGGTTTCCTGCCGCTCGGACCATTTGTCAAGGATGAGCCTGAGAGCTCCGTCTTCCCATTCCTTCATTGCCTCACGGATGCGTCCGATGTCTTCACCGTTGTACATGGCATTATCCCCTCTGTCGCATACCAACCGTGCACATACAGTTCCTCTCGTTTTGTATGCCGCGTGCAACCTTCAGCGGTTTTCCCCGGAATTCAATATATAGAATATCAGAACGTCGCCGGAAATCAAATTTTCCGGGCGCAACAAGAGGATATTATTCGACCCGATTTTCACAAGGCAAAACCCTGCCCCCGGTCGCGGCCTCTATCTCTTCAGGGCTGCCAGAGGTGAGCCCGGTCCCGGCTCTATTTTCGCAGACTCGAGAGTCCCGACAAGCTTAAAAGGCAGCTTCATTCCCGACGCCGCCAATCCATCCATTAAAGCGCCGGCCCCCAGCTCGATGAGACGCCTGTCTTTCAAGGTCGGGGGCTCCTTAAAAACGATCGAGAATGAAAAATCAATCCGGCTGTTTTCCAGCGGGTCCGAAAGCCGAATCTTTCCGGTTCCGGACAAATCGTATGCCGTCCCCTTCAAGGCGAGACTCTTGATTCGGATTTCTCCGTCCCTGGCGACGAGGTTCGCGGTGAACACGGCGTTGCGCGTCGACGGGAGGGCCACCATTTCAAGATCGACGGAGGAGACGCGCAAGTCTCTCCCGATGATGGACGCTCGACCGTTCAGCTTCGCAAGCTCGAATCCGGCGATGTCGGTTGTCACATCCATGTCGCACGTGCCGCGCGCTCGAATCGGCAGCGAAAGCAGCTCGCATAGTTCATATACGTCTATACCGACCGCCTTGGCATCGAGGATCGTGATCGGGCCGTCAACCGCGCCGCGTGGGTCGAGAGAAAGTTTTCCGCCGAGAAACTCGGCCGTCGAGGATTTTCCGGCGCTCAACAGCGAGCGAAGCAGTTCGACCTGAAATTGCTTCGTCTCCTTTCGGGGGACCCATTTTCGCCCTTCGCGCACGAGGTCTTCATCCACGATCTCAGTGGCGCGCGCCATCGCCAGCCTTTGAAGCTCGGCCTCCACGTCCTCGGGAGTCCTTCTCTCAATGCTCTCGATCTTGTCTTTGGCAAGCGTAATTGTGACTCCCTTGTGTCGAACCTCGATGCGTGTGTCCGACTCTCCGGTGACTTCGCATTCGATTTGCCTGCCGGATTTCAGAAGTATTGTGTCGGTCGTTACGTCTTCGCTCCTTCTAAGGTCTTCGAGCACCTGCGCGTAAGCTTCCTCAATTTTCTTCTCTCTCTCGGCGGATGTGTCACTCTCATCTGCGCCCACCACTTTCGCGGTCTTGACTTCGCGGAGCCTGCCACCGCTCGATGATTCCCCCGTGATATGGCCGGCACGGGGCGTCGCCGAATCGCCTGCCGCATTCCTGGTCGGGTCGGGATCGGCCACCGACGTGTCCGGCGGCCATTGCAATTTCTCAGGCCTTGTTATCTCGGCGCCATATAGCATGGAATGAAAAAGAGAGTAGACGATAAAAAAAAGCAGCGGACCCATTAAGAAGGCCAGCGCGTAGACGACGGCGTCTTTTCCGGCGACGGAGGAAACCCCGGACCCTTTTGAGCGCCCTTGCTTCCCGAGCCGCCGAGGCCCGCGCGTCTTGCCGCGATCCGCTTCCGAAATCGGCTGTAAACAGTACGGGCAGGTGGTTCCTCTTCTCAATATCGTCTTGCCGCAATGCGGGCATCGCTTTAGATTGAAAGCGGAATCATTTGATCTGTCGCCCTGCATAAGCCTTAGTTGTCCCCGACGCTACAAATCTTTTGGGTTTCCTCCATTTCTTTCCAGCGTCGCCGCCCGGCGTCAAGCCGGGAAAGCCCTTCTCGGATAGGACGGATTGAGCGCTCGGCAGATGTCGGAGCAGGAACCCGAAGCGCGCCTCGAGTATAGTGCCGATGCCAAGGCATGTCAAGCAAAGTAAAAGACCTCGATGCAGCCTAGTGTCGTGTCGACCGTATATTGTCGGCCTCAGAGTCCCGCAAGATATGTCGGCGGCGACTCGCCGCGGCGAGT
>CBDUSG010000532.1:0-3164 GCA_965369575.1 uncultured bacterium
CGCTCAGATTTTGCTGGGAAAGGAGAGGACTATGGTTGGCAGGGTGGCGAAAAGCAAGGTGGAACTGGTGCTTGATGGCAAGATCGTGGACTCACACGTTATCGATCTGCCGACCGGCGATACCGAGATAGGCCTTCAAGTTCGCAACATATCCGAAAATCTGATGGTGGCTGGGCTGAGAATAGCGCTGAGCTACGTCATAAAAGGCAGCTATCGGCAGGGATTGCAAGATCTGGAAAAGCTGATAGACAGCGACTGCCACAAGCCCGAGGCCTGATCGATCGGCAACGGGGGGCAGGCGGCCAGTGGCCGCTGACAGCGGATACTTCGTATCCTTGCGTCACCTATGTTTGAGTCGCGCTGGACAGGCTCTCGCCGGAAATGATTCAGCAAGGTCCGCCCTGAAACGCTCTTCAAAAGTAGAGATGCGCAGCATCTCATGTTGGCGGCGACTCGCCGCCGGGACTCTGAGGCCGACAATACACGCTTGACACGACGCTAGTGCCTGGTTGCGGCAAATCACGCTGCTATTGTTGGACAACACTGCGAGCCGCGTCATTCCCGCGGAAGCGGGAATCCACAGTATCCGTGGGTACTTACATGTGCGAATAAATTCGCACCTACACAGAAAACCGGGTCAGAATTGTTACGCTTATTTCTGCAAGCAAGCACTAGTCCGCCTCCGACGCCTTGTCGATGTCGATGATCTTGATATCATCGATGTAGTCGCGGGTCACGTACTTGGTGATGTTATTCAGCTTCAACGTGATCCTGGCCATTCTCTCCGCCTGTTCTTTTATTTCCTTGACCCGCGCGTATTGCGGATCATCTTTCGACAGCTCCATCGACAGCAGATCGGAATATCCGGTGACCACCTGCATCGGCTGACTCAATTCATGACAGGCCGCCCCCGCCATTTCGATCACGCCCTGAAGCCTCTCCCTTTTGTGCTGCTCCTCTTCGGCGCGTCTGCGCTGCGCGATCTCTCGGCGGATTCGCTGCACTCCCAACCCGATTACGGCGAGCCCGATGGCCCAGATGACCCCGTGGCCGAGATACAAAGCGGTCAGGCGTGATCTTCCGGTGGCCAGCAGGGGCGCCATGGGAACGGAAACGCTTATTCCGCCGCGGATATCCCCGACATTGTAGCCCTGCGCCGCGTGACACTTCAGGCAGCCTTCCTCGGTGACGAGCGGACGCATCAGGCGCATATGCGGCTCTCCCACAAAGTCCTCGACCGAGCTGACCTCCTCCTCGCCGCGCTCGAACGCCTGCAGCGCCCGGGTTTCCCACGCGTCGGCCGCATTCTCCGGACGGATCGGGTTGAGGCTGGTTATGTGGCCGTAGATGCCATATGTGTCCTTCACCAGATCATGAACCTCCCGGGTCATGTAGGCCGGATTCATCAGCGTAAGACGCCTGCCCGAGGGCGTCGTGATATCCCGCTCGGGGACGTCAAGGTACGGATTCGGAACGGTCCTCTCCGTCACGGGCACATAGACCCCTCCATGCATGGCGTTCCAGCGGCGATAGGTGATGTCCTTTCGATGGGCCGTTCTCGCCTGATCGCGAGCGAGCGCCCGGAGGGACTGCCTCTCGAGATATACGTTCCATGAAAGCGAGGCGAGAACAATCAGCGTCTATGCGCCAACCAGAAGGAGCGCGTAAATCCTGACCCGGGGGTGGGACCGTTGTCGATTTTTTCACGAGTGTCCATCGTTGCTCGGCCTTTACCTACGGCCTTCTTGCAGGCGCGGAGATGCGAGGTCAGCCGTCTTTTTCGAATTCCGTCAGCAGCCCCGACAGCTCGCCGAGGACAGTGTCGAGGTTGTTTTGCATGAACTGTGCCAGTACGGAGCCGGCTTGTTCCGCCTTGTCGTTCGAGCGCAACTCACCGGCCTGGGCCTCGACGTCAACGGCCCTTTGCCGAAACTCATCCTCGAGCGCGCCCCATATCCGCTGCACGCGCGGTGTCCGCCCGGCGTAATCCGCCGATACCAGATCATTCAGCTTCCTGAAGCGCCACCAGACGGAGTCCTCCGAAAATTCCGACCCGGCTTGCGTGAGGGGCTTTGGTATCTCGCCGCCCATGTAAAGAGGCATGAACACGCCGCAGCACGGCGCGCCGACGCTCGCCCAATAGACGGCCTCGCCATCTGCTGCGCGCAGATGGGCGACGACGCTCGCTGTCGTTGAGCCGACGGGCTCGGCGTGCATGCAGATCGTGAAAAATTTGCCGTCGTCCGGAGCGCGGCCCGGAGCGAAAACCGTGCCGCCGTCGTAGTGGTCGCGAAGCGCGCGCATCATCGTCTGTGGAGACACCTTGCCGCGATACTCCTCGAGCAGCATCCGCGACTGGCGCAGCCGCTCCTCGGACACCTGCGGCGGCGTCAGCTCGGTGCTCCTGTAAGCGGCGGCGAAATCGAGCCGGCTCGAGCCCTCGTCCCACCAGCCATTCGATACGGCGTGGGAGGCGGCATCATCGGAAAGCTCGTCCCACTCCGCGCCTATCGCGACGTGATTCGAGATGCAGGCGACGTCATTGACCTTCTTCCAGGCGTATTGCCGGCCGGAAGTCTCGAGAACATACGCCTCCGAGGCGTCGGCGATGATAAACGAGTTGGAATAGGGAAAGTTGTTGTGCTCGTGGCCCGAGCCGCCCTGCCCGAATTCCTCGAGCAGGCCCGTTATCGCATCGAGCGCCTCGCGCGCGGTGCGGCCCCGCTCAAGCCCGAGGCGCACGAGGTCCATCCCGAGCAGCCCGATCTCGGGCAATTCCTCTTTCGTGAAGACGGCCTCGTTGCCGATGGCGACGCCGCGCTCGTTCATGCCGTGCTCGAATCCCCACAGCCAGTAAGGCCTCGAGCCGATGAGGCCGAGCGTCTCGCACGCCTGCGGGACCTCGATGTACTGGCACCCGAGCGTTGCGCCGGCCGGATGACTCGCGCGCGCGACCTGGATAAGCGGCTGGCTCTCGCCGGCCGAGCGGTCGCTGTTCTTGGCGAGCACCGCCGAGCCGTCGGCCGTCACTCCCGGCATGGCAACAAGCGTGTCGCAGCTCAGCGGGGGCGGAGTGGAAAATGGATTAGAAGGGCGCATGGTTTAAAAACAAAACCACCTCCCCTGTCGGTTCGCCGCAAGGATGCGAAGCATCCGCGGGGGGG
>CBDUSG010000533.1:0-3145 GCA_965369575.1 uncultured bacterium
TGGATATGCGAAAGGAAACGGAATGAGCTATGTTCCCAACCAGATGGAGGCCATTTTCAGGCCGAAAACCGTGGCCGTCGTAGGCGCCCCGCGCAGCTTCAAGCCGGGGCTGGTTTTCCTGCAGGCCCTGCTCGATCCCGGATTCAAGGGCGACGTATTCCCTGTCAACCCGAGCGCCGACGAGATACTCGGGCTGAAAGCCTATCCCAGCGCGAGTGCTGTCCCCGCCGAAGTCGATCTCGCGATTGTGCTGGTCTCCGTCGATCGTCTGACGGAGGTCATCGAGGACTGCGTCAGAAAAAAGGTCAAAGCTGCAATCGTGTTCACCTCCGGTTTCGGCGAAACGGGCGATCCCGCAGGCCTCGAGCGCGAGCGCAAGATGGCCGCCGCGGCCCGCGCCGGAGGCCTCAGGCTGGTCGGTCCCAACTGCATGGGGGTATATTGCCCCGAGTCGGGGCTCGCCTTTTTCCCGGGGATGCCACAGACCCCGGGCACGCTGGCGTTTGTCTCGCAGAGCGGGTCGATGGGCACGTTCGTGACGCTCATGGCCACCCTCAGGGGAATCGGCCTGAGCAAGGTCGTCAGCATAGGCAACGAGTGCGATCTTTCGAGCGGGGACTTCATCGACTATCTCGCCGACGACGACAAGACCAGGATCATCACGGTCTACCTCGAGGGCACGCGCGACGGGCGGGCGCTGCTCCGCGCACTCAAGAAGGCAAGCGCCAAAAAACCGGTCATCGTGTTAAAGAGCGGTTCCACACAGGCAGGCGCTCGCGCGGCCGCCTCACACACAGGCTCGCTCGCCGGCTCGGACGCGGTGTGGGATTCCGCGCTCAGGCAGAGCGGAGCGATCCGCGCTCAAAACGTCGAGGAGATGATCGACATCGCGACCGCTTTCCATTATATGGCCGGGTCCACCGGCAGACGCATCGCGATAATTTCCGGACCGGGCGGGCCGGCGGTCGCTGCCGCCGACGCACTCGAACGCGGCGGCCTCAGGCTCGCCGATTTGTCCGGGAGCACGATCCGGGAACTGGAAGAGTTCGTCCCGCTCGCGGGCGCGAGCCTGAAGAATCCGGTCGATCTCGGCGTTGCCACATGGGGAATGCTCTCGCTTTATCCGGATACACTCCGTGTTGTCGAGAGGGACGAGAGCGTGGACGCGACGCTGGTCATCGGCGGCGGGCTCAACCCTTCGGGTCAGCAGGAATTCCTCGATCTGATGATCGGCCTCAAGCCGGGCCTGAAGAAGCCTTGTATGATGATCAGCGTGGCGGGCATCGTAGGCGACACCGAGTTCTGCGCCGGCATGCAGCGCGCGGGCTACCCCGTCTTCACCGCCCCCGAAAAAGCCCTCGCCGCCTACTCGAAAGTGGTCGCGTATCATGAGTGGCGGGAAAGGACATCGGCGGTGGCGGAGCCTGCTTGAAAATCGACACATCCGATGACGTGCGCCATCCACGATCGGTTGCGGGAGCGATTTGTGCAGATGCCGTCTCACTGAGGCTTTGCACTGAGGTTTTGCGTAGATGCGGATTAAGATCGGCGGGAACTATTGCTCGGCGGGGGAAACCTGGGCATAGGCGCCTTGCTCGAGTTTTGCGGCCATGTTGAAGACGACCCAGGCGCCGCAAAGGCCGCAGTCGACGTCGTTGCCGTAGCAGCAAAACGGCGTGACAAACTCGTCGCCGTCGAGGTACAGCGGCAGCATGAGCTTCATGGGAGGACAGTTGTCGGTGACCGATCTGGCGTTTTCCGAAAGCGTCAGCTCGAGGGCGCGGCCGTTGTTCCAGATGAAGTCGGGATATTTCTCCTTCAGCCTGATCGCCTCGCGCACCGCCCGGTCGCGGCGCTCCAGAGACCCCCACGTGAGATCGGACTCGTCGTTTCGGGTGGGCACATAGAAGGAGAAGGTCATGCCCTCGGCCCTGGTCGGCATGAGCAGCTCGGCCAACTCTTCGAGCGCATCCTCGTTCAGCTTCGTCACGACACACTGGCACATGACCGTCGGCTCGAAATCGTTCGGCACACGCGAGAGCGTTTTCATCACCTTCTCGAACGCGCCCTCGCCGCGAATGCTGTCGTTCAATTCGGGCGGGCCGTCGATCGAGATGACGTAGATGCAGCGCGGCAGCTCGATGAGGTCGAGCGTGCCGTTGGTCGTGACGATGTTTTTCGGAAACAGCTTGGCGCCCTCACGAAGCACATCGGGCCTGAGCAGCGGCTCGCCGCCCATCCACAGCATGGTCTTGAGCCCGTGGCGCTCCTTGAGTTCGGCCACCTTCCGGAGCATCGTGGGCGTGTCCATCTCGCCACGGGGATCGTTCGGATTCTCATCGCGAAAAACGAAACAGTGCCTGCAGCGCAGCGTGCACCTGTTCGTTATGTTGATGCTGGCGGCTGGATATTGCCTGGCTTCGGTCATCGTTCCTCTCCCCGGAGGGTGCGCAGACCCACATCCATATATATATGCCCGCTATAGTCCCGATCGGAATCGTGTCATCGACTCGCAACCGGAACGGCTCGATACATTGTAGCACAGCCGCTGTCGCCGAGCCAACATGAAGGGGCTTGGCCGGCCTTCACCGTATTATGCTCGCGGCGGCCTGCGCAGCGCCTCAGGTTGTTTCGATGGAGCCATTGCCCGCGACCGCCACCGATCTGCCGGGCATAAGAACCGCAACGACGGACGACAGGCCGGCCTCCCGCGCAGCGCGTTCGAGACGAGGAACGGGCTCGTTCATCGGCTCGAGGGAAAGCTTGAACGCTCCCCAGTGAATGGGAACGATCGCCCTGGCGCGGAGCATGCGGGCCGCCTCGATCGCGTCCTCGGGCGACATATGATGCCGTCGAAACGACCGAGGGCTGTATGCCCCGATGGGCAGGAGCGCAATGTCGATGTTCCACCTCCAGCCTATCTCGCTAAGACCGTCGAACATGCCCGTATCACCCGCGAAATAGACGGTCGCATCGCCTTCGATGACATATCCCTGAAACTTCGAGGCCGGGAAAAAAGGGGGCCGGCCATGGAAGTGCTGGGCGGGCACGGCGGTGATGGTGACATCCTCGAAGCGGTGCGACTCCCAATGCTTGAGGGTGATGACTTTTTTCCGCCTTGCCCATCGGAGAACGGTGTCGAGGC
>CBDUSG010000534.1:0-3130 GCA_965369575.1 uncultured bacterium
ACCTGTCGGCCGGAATCGAAGAGATATCCGAGATAATCCACCTTTCGGAATCCCGGGCCGGATGCCCGCTCCACGGAATGAATAAAAGGTTTCTCATCACAGACGTCACGACGATGGGCGCCGACAGAGTATGCGTCGCCGGAATCGATAAAGACGGCAAAAGCATCAGGCCGGTCTTGCCGAGTGGCTACATTACGAGAAGCGATCTTTACGATGGAAATGACGGGCTGACAATCGCGCCGCGCTTTCTGGCGGAGTTCTTCTTCCTGAAAGAAGTCCGAAACCCGCCCCACACCGAAGACCATATCTTTTCCCCCGGAAAAACCCGGCTGGTGCAGAAGACCAGCGATGCGCAGATGAAGCGGATGCTGTCGCTTTCGTGTTCCGGCTCCGTCGCGGAATTGTTCGACGGCGGACTCGTTGACAAGAGGTATCACAAGCCCGACTCGGGCAAGAGATCATTGGGAACGGTCCGCGCGCGGCTGTCAAGCATCGACCTCTCTCAATGCAGGTTGAGCTTTTTCGATGAAGCGGGCGAATCGTATTCCCGCGTCAAGGTCAACGACCTGGCGTTTTGGCGTCTCGCCGAATACTGGGGGGCACCGGAAGGATCACCCAGAGAGGCGCTGGCGAAACGCCTGAAGCAAAGGCTGGGAACCGCGGACGAAGTGTTCCTGAGGTTGGGCCTTACGCGACCGTGGACAAGCTCGACTGGCGCAAAGGGCTGCTGGCTTCAGGTGACGGGAATCTACACTTTCCCCGACTATCTCGAAGGCGGCAACTTCGCGGATTTCCCCTCGCCTCAAATGAGCACCCAAATGAACGCCATCGATGAGCCGCCGGCCGAGGGGCAGGAGCCTGAAGAGGGCGCCGGCGAATATCGGCAGCCTCCGCCCAAGGCGGCAGGCCGGCCCTGGGATGGGAGCTCTCCGCGGGATATCCTGCGCACACATTTCGGTTTTGAGGATTTCATCGGAGATCAGGCGGAGATTGTTCGGCATCTGATATCGGGACGGAATGCGTTCGTCCTGCTGCCGACGGGTAGTGGTAAATCGATCTGCTATCAGATCCCGTCCATGGTTCGCTCGGGTGTCGGCGTTGTGATTTCGCCCTTGATTGCATTGATGCAGGATCAGGTGGGGGCGCTGCATGAGCTTGGTGTTCGCGCCGATTTTCTGAACTCCAGCCTGACGCCGGAACAGGCCCGCGCGGTTGAGGGGAGGACGATCTCCGGAGAATTGGACATGCTGTACGTCGCCCCGGAACGCCTGCTGAGCCCCCAATTCCGCCACTTGCTGAGCAGGACTCATGTGGGACTGTTTGCGATTGATGAAGCCCATTGTGTCTCGCAATGGGGGCATGATTTCCGCCCTGAGTATCTGCAGATCGCCGACATTCTCGAGACTTATCCTGAAGTGCCGCGCGTCGCGCTGACGGCAACGGCCGATGAGGTGACGCGTGAGGAAATCCTGAAGAAGCTGAATCTGGAGGATGCCACGCAATTTATCGCGAGCCTCGATCGCCCCAACATTTTCTATAAAGTAGCGCCGAAGAACAATGTGCGAAGCCAGCTAAGGGAGTTTCTGAGGGCAAGGCCGCCGAATGAATCCGGAATCGTCTACTGCCGGACTCGCAAGAAGACCGAGCAGATCGCCTCATGGCTTTCCGAAGAGGGCTACACCGCTCTTCCCTATCATGCGGGACTGGATAGGAATGTGCGCTCGAGGCATCAGCGCCGCTTTCAACAGGAAGACGGGATAATTATCGCCGCCACTATCGCGTTCGGGATGGGAATAGACAAGCCGGACGTGCGTTTCATAGCGCATCTGGATTTGCCGAAGAGCCTGGAGGCCTACTACCAGGAGACCGGCCGCTCGGGGCGTGACGGAAAAAAAGCGGTCGCATGGATGGTCTACAGCCTGGGCGACGTGGTCGCGGTGCGGCAGATGGTGGCCGACTCCACGGGAGATGAACGGTTCAAGAGAATCCAACAGCGAAAGCTGGAGGCCCTCCTGGGCTTCTGTGAAACGGCCGGTTGCCGCCGGCAGGTTCTCCTGGGTTATTTTGGCGAGCATTTGCCTGAGCCCTGTGGAAACTGTGACACCTGCCTGGAAAAGGTCGAAACGTGGGACGGGACCACCACTGCCCAAAAGATTCTCTCATGCGTCTACGATACGGGCCAGCGTTTTGGGGCGTCATATCTTACCGATGTCCTGCTCGGCAAGAGCACGGAGAGAACTCGCCGCTTCGGCCACGACAACATTTCCACATTCGGCGCCGGCAAAGAACTTTCCGCAAATGAATGGAAATCCGTGTTTCGCCAACTGGTCGCATCCGGTATTCTCTCGGTGGATATCGACAGCAAGGGCGGTTTCAGCATTTCTTCCAAGGGCCATTCCGTTATGGAGGGAGAAAGGGAGGTGTTACTGCGTAGGGATCCAACCCCGCCGAAGATGAAGCGAACTCACCGGTCGGTTGCGCCGGGCCAACATATGCCCGAAGACGTGCTCGTCGATCAAGCTTCAGTTGGGCTCTGGGAAAAGCTGCGAGAGTTTCGCATGGAAATTGCAGCGAAGAAAAAGGTACCGGCCTTTGTCATCTTTCATGACCGTACCTTGAAGGAACTCGTGAAACACCGGCCTCGATCCCTCGCGGAGTTAACGAATATTTCGGGAATCGGCCAGAGAAAGCTCGAGCTGTACGGCGAACAAATCCTGGACCTGCTCAAGGCGCATACTCCGTAAGCAAACCGCCTCAGTCCAGCTTGAACTTCATCCCGTCCTCCGCGAGGACGATTTCGCCGTCGAACGCCTGTCTGCATTCCGCAACGAGATCGTAATCCGCGCAGACCGGATATATGTGCGTGAGAGCGAGTTTCCCGCACCCGGCCCGCCGCGCCATCTCGCCCGCCTTTCGGGGGCAGAGGTGGCCGGCGACCTCGAGGTCGTTCGGATACGAGCATTCGAGCACGAGCAGGTCGCAGCCCGAGGCGAGTTCAATGACCGATTCACTGTAATCGGTGTCGCCCGAGTACACGAAACTTTTGCCTCCCGCCTCTAAGCGATAGGCGTAGGCGGGCTCGCTGTGTTCGGCGGGCGCGGTCTCGACCCTCCATTCGCCGCCCTCGACC
>CBDUSG010000535.1:0-3130 GCA_965369575.1 uncultured bacterium
TATACCGCGGAACCGGGAGATTCCAGCCTGATAAGCAACGCGGTAAGCGCGAGCAGCGGCAGGGAAAGCACGAAAAGTACAAACGCTAGGGGCCATTCCCACAGGAATTTCAGATGCGCGTAGTTTTCACCCCTCGAGCTGAGGAGCATGAAAGCAAGAGCCCCGAAGATCAAGCCGCAGAGGATAAGGGTGAACCAGTTGAACAGGCTTACCTGTCCGTCCGCTATCTGATGAAAATCATAGACCAGGAACGGAGGCGCGCCCGCAAGAGCTATGAACCCGATGCCCAATCTTATGCTTTTAATCGATCGCATGCCTTCACCTTCTAAAATTTTTCCCGCTCAGAAAGAGACGGCCAGTTCTTGCATAAACTTGACGGCCACTCCCCTGGCGCCAGTCGTTGGAGAAATGCTGCGCCCTCTCTCCACCCTCAAAATCTCTGCGTCCGCTCGGAGTCGCGGAGGGCTGCCCCCCTCGGCCCAATCGGACGTCAGATGAATCGTCAACGAAATGTTCTCCCCTTTTTCCACTTCGCCCCTTGTGTAAAAGTACGCGCCGCCCATAGAAATGTCGCGCGTGAATCCGACCTGAGGAGAAAGCGATTCTTTGTTGAGAAGCCGTTGAAACACGGCAAACAGGTTTGCTTCCCTCCTGTGATGGTTCCGCTTTTCCCCGAGGTCCATGTCGTCGCAGCCACCTTCTTCCAAGGGCCGATACGAATTGAGCTATGAACCGGCTCAAGACAATCATGCATTAAGTCACCCTCTCCAATGCAATTTGCGGACCGAAACGGCAGTGTGTTTTTTATTCTTTGCAATTCACTGTCATGCCTATAGTTACAAAGCATGCTCGTGCGCCGCAGGAGAGCAGTCTTCACTGAGAAATGTCCTGCAACATAAACGAAGGGATGATTATGTGGATTTTTTTCAACAGAGTTATCTAACAATCCGCCACGCCGATCCTCGCTTCCGGAACCTTTTAGGAAATGGCGGCAAAGAGCCTGCAATATCTCCAACTAATTGATAAACCTTGATTTATGCCAAGGCATCATGCCGCGGCAATTGCGGCGGGCATGGCGGCGTCAGGCCGCGGCCGCCGTCTTGATGCGGCCTATGAATGATTTTTTAAACATTTAGGCAGACTTCCCGCTTCTTTCCCTTGACAAATGGAAAATATGCGTTATAATAGTCTCATAGTTATTTGGTGGAAACGGCAAAAAAAGAGGACTGATTCGCTCCACAAGACTGATAATCTTGCCCTTATCAAGATTGTCTTTTCGTTTGTCACAATTCTTTCTCTCATACAAGTGACCTCTTTGGTTTCACATGATATGACCTTGAAGTGAATATCTAAACTTGTCGCGTCAAGATGTCGATATTCAGCGTATGCGGGATAAGTTCGATGCAGAGAGAGTATGTGAAAGCCATCTAACCTGACCATTGAAAAGACTTTTTGTCATCTGATTGGCTGGCGGATTAGACTCCCTCGATGTTTCGCGGGCGACTGAATTTTGGCGTGTTAAGGGATTTCAATTTCCTTGGAATTGAATGTTGTCATACGAAAACATCGGTAAAGTTTTGAATGTGGATGAGGCCTTATATGATGCTCGCGGGGCATAGCCTGAAGCGCTTTGAGCTGCTCCGCATCACTTGTCCGGCCGGACTGGGGATATCGCTCCGGACTGCATCGATGAAATAGAAGGACAACTCACGTGAACACTGCCGGGATTCCCGCACCCGAAAAAAAGGCTCTGGCCGAATTAAGTCGGCTCGACACTTTCGACTGGGAAGGAACGACAGAAACGATCCTGCAGTGCTGCGTCCGCGAGTTCCGCGCGGAATCGGCCTCGATTTTTCTGATGCAAAACGAGAGCGAAAGCTTGCGCCTGGTAAAGGCGATCGGGCCTCGCGAAAACCACCACTGCGGCAAAAGCCTAAATTTGGGTGAGGGTATTTCCGGCTATGTCGCCTCCACGAGGGATCCGTTGCTGGTAGCCGATTTTTCGAACGAGAAACGGCTTATATCCAGAGAGGATCGTTACCCGGTAGACACTCTCATGTCGTGTCCCGTCGTGAAAGGACCCCTTGTGCTTGCGGTCATCACTGTGGCCGGCCGGAAGGCGGGCCGACCGTTTTCGAAGGGCGATTTAAAGAAACTGCAGAATATCTCGGACGAATGCGCGGACGTCCTGAGCCGGACGATAGACTCATGGCGTTCTTCACAAGTGGAAGATGGCCCAAAAGAGGAGTCGGGAGTGGCTTCCAAGCTTATTGACGAGAGTGCCAGAGAGTTTCAGAATCGGATCGGCTACAACGAGAGTATTCTACAGTCCCTCTCAGAGCAAGTGCTGGTATTCAACCGCCGATATGATATCACCTACTCCAGCAGGGAAGATGATTTCGCTAGGCTCTTCAGCCGCGGGCAAGAAGTCGGGACGTCCGCGATGCCGCGGGAGAACATTCTGGATCTGCCCCTGAGCATAGAGCGAAACGATCTGAAGAGAAAGCTTGACCGCATGATTCGGGAAGGGGAGCCTTTTTCACTGAGCAACGTGCGTGTCGAGAACTCGGAGCGGTTTTGCGTGATTAACATGTCCTTTTCGCCGTTCTCCTCGAGCGGCGGCGACCGTCTCGGCGGGCTGCTCCTCGTTGACGACAACACGAAGAACTATGAGATGCAGCAACGGCTGGTCGAGGCCGAGAAATTTTCGCTGATCGGCAGCTTGACTTCCATGATCACGCACGAAGTCAACAATCCCCTCGACGGCGTGATGCGGCTGATCAACCTCTCACTTGGGCAGCTAAAGGAAGACGACCCGGTCAGCGAGTATCTCACCGAAGCGCAGAAGGGGCTGCACCGCATCGCGTCGCTGGTCGGCTCGCTGCTGAATTTCTCGCGAAAAAGCGTATCGCTGGACTCGGAATTCACAACTGTCAACGCCGTCATCGAAAACGCCCTTACTATCATGCGAAACCGGAATCGGGAGAGGGAAATATCGATAGCCCTGGATCTGGCTTCCGAGAATCCGACCGTGAGAACGAACGATTTTTACCAGATAATCAGCAACCTGCTGTCGAACTCTTTCGATGCGGTCGCCACCGGATCGGCCGGCAATGAATCCTCGAATTGT
>CBDUSG010000536.1:0-3121 GCA_965369575.1 uncultured bacterium
ATACGCCATGAAAAACTCGGCCGCTTAAGTAATCGCACACATCCGGAAGAGGAATTGACCGGCCCGCCATTATTGAAATATACTTCGGAAGTAAGAAGGTCTCAAATATCGTAGAGCATGGGCTCCTACCGTATCGCCTGAAAAAATTGAGCTTAAAGCTGTATTTCCAGCGCTGAGAACCAGGGAGAACCTTTTATGAGCGAGCGAACGGGAAAAATTCAAACTGTCCTGGGGCCCATCGATCCTTCGGAGCTGGGCTTTACTCAGCCCCACGAGCATTTATTGGTTGCGCTGCTGCCACCCGGCATGCGGGAAGACTATGAGGGAGAGCCGATCACGCTGGAAAACGTCGGCCATTACAGGCGGCACTGGCTCAACAATCCGGAAAACCTGAAGCTCACCGATGAAGCCGAGGCAATTGATGAACTGAAACGATTCAAATCCTCCGGCGGCGGGGCGGTCGTCGAGCTGACTCCGATAAACACCGGTCGCGATCCCGAGGGATTGGCCCGCATCTCAAGGGGCGCGGATGTTCACGTCGTAATGGGAACCGGCTTCTATCAGGCCGCCTATCATCCTTCCGGGTCCGAAAATCTTTCCGACGAGGCCATTGCCGACATATTCGTGGGCGAGGTCGAGCGAGGCGCTGATGGCACGGGGATAAAGGCCGGCATAGTCGGTGAGATCGGCTTGGATTGGCCTCTATACGAAAGCGAAGAAAAAGCGCTTCGTGCGGCGGCTATGGCGCAGGCGCAGACGGGCGCGGCTCTGAACATTCATCCCGGGCGCGCTCCCGAATCGTCAGCCGATGCCGTCCGCATCGTGAAAGAGGCCGGCGGAGACCCCGAGCGGACTATCATGAGCCACGTCGACCGCTCGATTTTCAGCCTGGACGAAATGCTTCGGCTGGCGGAGACCGGCTGCTACCTCGAGTATGATCTCTTCGGTCAGGAGATCAGCTATTATCCCGTTGACGACATCGACATGCCCAACGACGCTTCGAGGATCGATTATCTCATAGGGCTCATAGATCATGGGTATCGGGACAAACTGCTCATCTCGCAGGACATCTGCTTCAAGACCCGGCTGGCCAGATACGGCGGAGAGGGGTACAACCACATTCTCGACAGCGTGCTTCCGATAATGCGGCGCAAGGGCATGAGCGAAGATGATATCGACGCCATCACCGTACACAATCCGGCGAGGGCGTTGACTTTCAAATGAGTCGGCGGCGGGACCGGCCAGAGACTCTGCTGAAACCCATCTACGCAAATCCGTATCTCGCATATTTTCCGCTTGCCTTATGTCCGGGAAAATGCAAAAGTATGATTCGTGTGAGACATATGTTTTAAGAAAGGAGCGATACGAATGTTTGATAGGGAAAAATGTATTCTCTGCGGCGATTGCCTCGTCGAATGCAGGTATAACGAGTACGACCGCGAGGGCGCGATCGAGGAGATGACGGCGCTCGTCGAGGGACGCTCGGCGGACATCCTCAAGAACTGCGTGACATGCATGTCCTGCAACCAGGTGTGCCCGCAGGGCGCCAACCCGTTCCACCTCATCTGTGACATGCAGGAGAAAACGGGCGCGATCGAACTGCCGGAAGTCGTCACTCAAATGCTGGAGGTCAGGCTCCAGGCGCCGAGCGAAGTGCGCAAAGGCGCTCCGGACAAGCCGGCCCTCGCCACATGCAATATCGAGGAAGGGCTCCCCAGGCCGCTCGAGGGATCGCTCTTCGACGACCTCACGCGCATGAGTGGAGGAGACTTTCAATGCAGCACGTTATGGCTTCATATAGGAATGCACAGCCGGGTTGAAGCCGCGACCCGAAGTTTTATCGACAACCTGGCCGCAACGGGCGAGAAGGAAATCGTTTTCGCTCACGACGATTGCTATACGACTGCGACGGTGCTGGCGGGACAGTATGGAGTCGACGTTCCGTTCCAGCCCATACATATCTATGAGTACCTCCGCGACAGGATGGCCGACCGGAAGGACGAGATAAAAAAACTCGATATGAAAATCGCCTACCAGGCCCCCTGCCCATCGCGGTATACGCCCGAGAAAGATCCGATACTGGACGAGTTGTTCGAGATGATCGGCGTCGATCGCGTCGCAAGAAAATACGACCGAAAAGACGGGCTCTGCTGTGGGGTGCCTATGGCATTCCGCGATGCCGATCGAATGCAGGAGATGCAAAAGAAAAACCTCGACGACGCGGAGCAGGTGGGCGCCGAGGCGTTGGCGCTTCTGTGTCCCGGCTGCATCCGCGGGCTCGGCCCCGGCGCCCTCGAGCGCGGCATGGACATATACATGGTAAGCGACCTGTGCAGGCTCGCGCTCGGCGAGGATATCCCGGCATATCCCGCTTGATTCGCGAAACATCGGCAGTCCGGGGCGTGTTCTCCTCTACATCGCAACACGGCATGCATGGCGCCGCCGATGAAGGTAACGCCGCGTCCGCCGTGCCGCACCAATCCTTTAAGATGCGCTCGCGGTCGGAAAAGGCTCTTCCGACCTGCGAGCCCCTTCGAGCGGACAATCTCCCCCTTTGGCTCCGTTTCAGGCGCTGCTAGCGGATAGGCGAACGGTGTAGCATAGTCTATCTTGTCCACAGGCCACATCAGGAGACGGTTTGGAAGGAGGAAGTTGATGGATACCGCCAAGATCGAATCACTCGCCGAGCGCCTGACGACAGAGGTCAACGCAGGCATGAGTTGCCTAAATCTTTATATCGGACACCGCCTGGGTCTTTACAAGGCCCTGGCCGATGCGGGGCCCGTTACTCCAGGCGAGTTAGCGGGGGAAACGGGATACAACGAACGCTATATTTGCGAGTGGCTGGAATGCATGGCGGCGGGCGGATATCTCGACTGCGACCATGCATCCGGGCGCTTCTCGCTTTCGCCGGAACATGCGGTTGTGTTCCTGGATTTAGACAGTCCAGCCTATTGCGCCGCTTTTTTCTGCTGGCTGCCCAGCCTCGCAGGCGTGCTCGATCCCTTACTGGAAGCCTTCCGCTCGGGCGGCGGCGTCGAGTATGAGGCCTATGGCAATGACACGATCGAGGCTATAGGCATGGGGAATCGACCCATGTTCGTCAATGACTATGCAACCA
>CBDUSG010000537.1:0-3116 GCA_965369575.1 uncultured bacterium
GCCGCGATGCGGACCGTGATCATCAAAACGATCCAGGTCGCGGAGGCGCCTGTCAACGAAATCCATCAGGCCGGCGACGGCAGGCAGGCGCTCGATATTCTGGCGAACAATCGGATCGATATCGTTTTCGCCGATATCAATATGCCCGTCATGGACGGCGTCGAGATGGTGGACAGGATGGCCGAGGACGACTTGCTCAAAACCGTTCCGGTAGTCATAATCTCCATCGAAGGAAGCGCAGCAAGTATCGAACAGCTCAAAGCCAAAGGCGTGAAGGCATACATTCGAAAACCTTTCAAGCCGGAAACTCTCCGAAAAGTGCTGGACGACATCATCGGACTGCAGAACGGGGCTTGATCGCAGTCCTCGGCCGACCCGGACCGGCCTTGTGAGAGAGAATCCTTTCCCGCAACCATGTTCAGATCAGGCGGCGCGGCCTCCTAAAATTCCGCAACAGGTTTCTTTACCCATCCTTCATCAAACGGAGTGATGTGGTCGAACTTCGTCGTGATCGATTTCCACTTCCACTCGCCGTCCACCTTGACGTATTCCTCCTCGTATCTCGCCTGTATCCAGAGCGCCATGTTATGGGTCTTGCCGGTGCAAGGCACGTGCACATACCACCTGCCGAAGGCGCCCTTGCCGTCAACCTCGATGATCGGGTTGCTCACCATATGCGCTGAGTAAGAAATGGTGGCCGCGACAAATTCCTTGAAGAACTTCTCGACGGCGGGCTTACCCTCGTGGCGCCCCAACAGATCGAAATCGGCCCAGGAGTCGTCCGTAAAGTGTGTCAGCAACTCATCCCACTTGGCCTCGTCACCCCCCACCGCGGCATCGACGAGATAACAATATGATGCCTTGAGCCTCTTGATCGCTTCAATGTCCTCGAGGACCTGGATTCTTTCAGCTAAGCCTTCTGACATCGCAGACTCCTTTCATTCGATAATCCGGCTGTTTACTTGGCGGCCATCACGGATTAAATCCGACTGATCTCAATTCTAAGCCAATTCCGTACCGAAGAATTCCGTCAACTCATCCAGATACTCATCCGGCAGGTCCGCGTGGCCGCAGTCGTACCAGACTATCCTCTTCGGATCGCGCGCGGCCTTGAAAAGCGCCTCGGTGGCGGCCTTCGGAACGACATCGTCGTCGGCCGCATTGATCATCAACAGCGGGCGCGGCGAGATGCGGCCGATATAATTAACAGGATCGACGACCGTGTATGCCCGGCGCAGGCCGTCCATCATAGGCCCTGCGGTCAGCCGGATATTGAGCTTGTCGAAATCGCCTCCGGTTATGCCCAGAGCGACCGCTTTCACCCGACTGTCGAGAGCACAGAAAACGGCCCCGATGCCTCCGCCCATGCTGAAACCCGCAAAGCCGACGCACGACATGTCGATGTCGCCGCGCGATGCGAGGTAG
Source organism: uncultured bacterium (assembly GCA_965369575.1). GTDB lineage: Bacteria > Abyssobacteria > SURF-5 > SURF-5 > SURF-5 > CBDUSG01. Next base: position 1,426 of record CBDUSG010000537.1, read on the forward strand.
TCGGCGCCCCTCATGAGATCGACGGTGGTCTGTATCATGGCGTCGCGATTCCGGTAGTAATACGCGGCCTCGAGCCCGAGCCCTCCCTCGATCGCGACCTCTCTCGCGCCGCGATACTGGCCGTCAATGCGCAGCGTGGCGTAGCCGGAGGCCGTCAGCGCACGGGATCTTTTTATCTGGTTCGGGGAGGTCTTGTGTCCGAGCACGCCGTGAAGTATGATGACGACCGGATGCGGAGGATCGCCGCCCTCCGGGAGCGTCAACAGTGCCGGCACGCGCTGGTCGCGCACGCTGGAGAATGTGACATGAAGCTCATCGGATTCTCCGTCGGACGTTCGAGCCTGGTTCTCTTCCGTATTCAGCGGAAGATACCTGTCGTACGCGAAAAACTCGTCCATGATCTCGGCAATGCCCGCGTCCACGCTGCTCCCTCCAATATCGCTTTCCGACATGAGATTTATGTTTCTCCGCCAGTACCGTTTCGCATATTATACACGATTTCCGCGCAGGCCGCTCTGTTCTTCATCGCCGCATCAAAACTGCAGCGTGTACTCTTGCGCCCACCCGAGCAGCGCTGAGTTATTGACACGATGCCCCGCCGCGTATACAATTCTTGAGATTAAAGCGGCTTGTCTTTCGTTTGTTGCACGATCAGCATGGAACGATTGAGATGGACGTCAGAATCACGGAGACAACCAGAGATCAAAAGCCGATACTCGATCATCTTATGCAGCTATATCTTTACGATTTCAGCGAGGTAGAGGGGTTCGACACGGGCGGCGATGGCCTCTTCGAGCAGGCGCCTCTCGACTCATACTGGACCGAGCCGGACAGATACCCTTTTTTGATATACGTGGACGACCGGATCGCCGGATTTATTCTGGTCAACTCCCACACCTGCCTCCACGAGAATGAAGGGGCCAGATCGATAGCGGAATTTTTCGTCATGCGAAAATACAGAAGGAAAGGCGTAGGCTCGACGACGGCCCGCCATGTCTTCGACTTGTTTCCGGGGAAATGGGAAGTTCGCCAGATTCCGGCTAACGACACCGGGCAGCGATTCTGGCGGAACGTCATCCGCCGATATACAAACGGGAACTTTTCCGCGACTGCGCTGGATAATGGCATCTGGCAGGGTCCCGCGCAGAGTTTCGACAACAGCGACCGGGAGGCGACTGCATCGGAGAACTGAAGCATGCACTGGGAAGACGAATACAAGAAAAACAAAAAGCTGTGGGGCGAGGGCCCGAGCGAGCTTGCGCAGGCCGCAGTTGGCTATATCAGAAAGAGCGGTCGCGGAGACGACTCGCTGAGCGTATTGGACGTCGGCTGCGGTTACGGCCGTGACGCGTTTTATTATTCCGCCAACCTCGACTGCAGTATTCTGGGGATAGACCTCTCTGAAAAAGCGATAGAAATCGCATCGAACGCTGCCGCTGAAAAGCATATCGAACGCATTGGATTTCGCTGCCGCGATTTCGCGCATCTCGAGGAAAGCGAATACGACGCAGTCTGCGCATCCAACCTCTATCAACTGCTGATGCCGAAAGAAAGGGAGAGCCTCCGCAGGACGGTCATGCGAACTCTGAAGCCCGGCGGGCTCTTTTTCCTCAGCACGCTCTCGTTGACCGATCCCGAACACCACGGCAAGGGAACCCCGATTCCGGAGGAGCCCAACTCATTCTCATTCG
>CBDUSG010000538.1:0-3115 GCA_965369575.1 uncultured bacterium
CGGCCCTCGGCCGCCACGAAATTCGAGGCGCATACGGGACTGATAGCCAACCCGGGCGACCTGCGGGTCATCGACCGCACATGCGGGAAATGCCACAGCGACTACGGCCAACTCGCCAAAGTGAGCATCGGGGGGATCGACAACCACGTCGGCAGGGTGCTGCGCTCGCCCATGGCCACGGCCGCCGGCGAGATCGCCGGTACCAGGTACATGTGGAACGCGCAGCAAACCCGCTCGGCCCTCTACGGTGTCCGCGCCGTTTCGGCCATGAACGACAAGAAGGGCGAGGGGGCGGTCGAAAGATTGCTGCAATTGCCGCCCGCCTCCGACTCCGATGCCGACAGCCTGCTGCGAGGGGCGTGCCTGCGATGCCATCTCTGGACCGAGGACAAGACCACACAGGGAGTGTTTCGCCCCGCCGGATGCTCGGCATGCCACGTGCTTTATGCCGAGGACGGACTGAGCAAAAGCGGCGATCCCTCGGTGCCGAAAGGCGAACCCGGCCATCCGCTGAAGCATGAGATAACGACGAAAGTGCCCGACAGGCAGTGCCTGCTGTGCCACAACGACGGAGGCGGCCGGATCGGCCTCAGCTATGTCGGGCTCGCGGTGGCGGACCCGGCCCTCGAGCCGCCCGCGCAGGGGCCCGGCGGAAAGGCCATGTATGGCACGACCGTCATGCACGTAAAGCCCGACGTTCATTACCGTCGCGGAATCTCCTGCATCGACTGCCACGACTCGATCGACCTGCACGGCGACGGCAACATCTACTCGCACCAGGAGTACCAGGTCGGCATCAGATGCGAGAGCTGCCACGGCGACCGGGATCATCCGCCGGATTTTCAGACCGAACACGGCCGAAAACTGAGGTGGATCGAAACCGTGGGCGGCAAACCCTACCTGCGCACCAAAATTCTCGACGAGATACATCTGATCCCGGTCCTTTTCTCCGGCGGCCGCCAGGACCGAGGTCCGCCGGAAATCTGGCACAACGGGCATCGGCGGCTCGAGTGCTATGCCTGCCACAGCCGTCGCGTTCCCCAGTGCTACGCGTGCCACATGGTTCGCGACGATCGCACGCCCAGCCCGATCGACTGGGCCCTCGGCATGGGCGAGGGCCAGATGCCCGAGAAATCGGAAGGGTCATGGACAGGCAGGAAACTCATGATGCTGTGGGATAATCCTCCCCTGGGATTCAACCGGAAAGGCCGCATATCTCCCTTTGTGCCGGGCGGACAGGCGATCCTGACCCATCTGGACGCCGAAGGCGGGACGGCGGAGTCGAACCGCACTTTTTCGACCTCCGGCGGCCTCTACGGATTTTCCATGAACCCGCTTCAGCCGCATAATATAAGCGGCGAGTCACGCGATTGCCCCTCGTGTCATTCCAGCAGGAAGGCGCTGGGGCTGGGTTCGGAAATCGTCGACCTCAAGCGGCTTGGGCTGTCGATAAATTTTTCTCCGGACAGAATCGTGAACGAAGAGGGCGGCCGCCTGCAGGACTCTCCGCACGAAGGCGCGCGCCCGTTCAACGGAGAGGAGCTGGCCGATCTTTTTCGGACCGAATCATGCGTTGCCTGTCATGAGAAACCCGGACCGCCGTCGCGCCGGGCGACGGGGGCGCTCGAGACGCCGAAAGGCGCCGACAGGCGGCACCAAGAGGAGATACGTCGGCGGCTCGCGCCGCACGACGAATAGATGAAACTGGCTGTCATATCGGATATTCATTCCAACATCCACGCGCTCGCGGCCGTCCTGGAGGAAATAGAGGGGCGGGAAGCCGAAAAAATATTCGCGTTGGGTGACCTGGTGGGCTATAACGCTTATCCGCGGGAAACGCTTGAACTCATCAAGAAGCGGGAACTCGTTTCGATAATGGGCAATCACGACGTCGTTTGCTCCGGCCTCGAGAACCCGATCTGGTTCAACACCGCGGCCCGCGAGGTCGCGCTCTGGACGCACAAAATGCTCTCGGACGGGCACAGAAGCTATTTGAGAGATATCCCGAACGAAAAAATGGTGGCGGACAGGGTCTATGCCGTGCATGGCAGCCCGATGTCGCGCGACGATTACATAATGGACCTGATGGATGCGCTGAACAACTTTCAGCATTTGCCCGACGCCTCGATCCGGATCTGCCTTTTCGGCCATACGCACATCCCGGCCATTTTCAGCGACCGCGGGCCCTCGCACAGCACCGCATATGCGGGAAAACATTCGTTGTCCGCCTACAACCGGTATTTCATAAATCCGGGATCGGTCGGGCAGCCGAGGGACGGCGACTCGCGCGCCTCGTTTGCCTTATTGGATACCGAGGAGCCGGCGGTGGAGATCGTTCGCGTGGAGTACGACGTCGACTCGGCGATGAAGGCCGTGCTCAGGGCCGGGCTGCCCCAGTTCTTCGCCGACAGGCTCCAGGTGGGCGCGTAGACTTTGCCGCAAGCCATTGGCGTTTGCGCATTTAGTAGATTCGGCATTCGTGTTGAACGGCGTTGTTTTTCATGCTATAATAAAATTGATTTTACCACCATGCGGCCTGGAAAAAGTGAGGGGACTGGGGTCTCATGCGCCTGCCTAAGCTCAGGTTGGGTCTTCGCTTCAAAATAACCGTCTACATTTCTGTCCTCGTCATGATTACCTCCGCCGTGCTGGGATGGTTTCTCGTCAGAAGGGAAGCCGAGGAGTTTGCCAGGCAGCTGAAGGAAAAAGGGAAGCTTTTGGGGCGAAGCGTGGCCTCTGCAAGCGAGTACGGCGTGCTGACGGGCGATGAGGAAATGTTCGACAATATCATCGCCGGCCTCATCGAGGAGGACGACGTAGCATATTGCATAATATATGACAGCGAGGGGGAACCCCTGGCGAAAACACCGACGCTGCCCCAAGACATCGAGGGAATCTCGGAGGCGGCCGCCTACGAAGTGAATGAGCAGGCGCTCAGGACGAATCGCCTGAAGATCCAATCTTTCACCCTGGACGAGCGTAAAACACCCGTTTTCGACATCGCCATCCCCATTATGACTCACAAGACCCGGGAGCGGTCAGCCGAGGAGCTGATGTTCAAAATGGCGGATGACAGCGAGGAGCAGGTAGTGACCGAGAAAATCGGCGTGGCCCG
>CBDUSG010000539.1:0-3114 GCA_965369575.1 uncultured bacterium
ATGCCGGCCTTTTTGAACAATGCAACACTGCGAACGATGCCCGAGTCGAAACATTCGAATTCAGGAATAATGTCATTGGCCTTCATAACATTCAAATACCGCTGGCACTTTTCCACTGGATTGTCAAACATCATAGGCGGCCATGCCCAGGCGCCGTCGGCCTTGAGCTTGAGGTAGTTCAAAGTTCCGCCGAACGCCGCCGCCATTTCAGGCTTGACCGCCTCCAGGCAGGCCGCAGGGCCGGAAATGTCGGGTCCCAAAACGCCGGTGGTTTGGTTGATGATTATGCCAGGCACACGGGTTCTGATGGCATCTACAATCGATTTGACGACATCGACTTCCCACGTGGGCAGATGGCCCATGCCCGGCTCTTGATTGCGAAAATGGCAGTGGACAATGGCTGCCCCCTGATTCCAGGCCTGCTCAGCCGCGTCTGCCATTTCTTCGGGCGTGACCGGGATATTGCCCATGTCCGGATTGGTCAACAAGCCCGTCAGGGCGCAAGTAAGAATAGCTTTGTCGCTCATATGATGGTTCCTTTACCACATCGCCGTTGCCCTTACAAAGGCGTTTTCAATTTGTAATCCAAAATCTGTGCTAATCTGCGGAATCTGTGGATAGATGTTCTTCGATATATTGGATGGCTTTGTTGAGGCGTTCGAGGGATTTCTCTTTGCCGATGAGTTCGATGGTTTCGAACAGGCCGGGGCCGGCGGTTTTGCCGGTGAGGGCGAGGCGGACGGGGTGCGCTAGTTGGCCGAGCTTGAGGCCCTCGCGCTCGGCGTATTCGAGGCATGCGGCCTCGATTGTCGGCTCGTCGAAGGGATCGCAGCTCTGCAAGACTTCCACAAAGTCGGCGAGAACCTTCTTTGCCTCGGGCTTCGACCAGCGCTTCTTGACGCCCTTCTCGTCGTAGCCCTCGACATCCTTAAAGAGGTAGTCGAAATGCGAAACGATGTCGGTCAGCACGTGCAGCCGTTCCTTGGTCGCGCGCGCGAGTTTTTCGAGCCATTCCCTGCGCGACGCCGGCTCGGATTCGGCCATCAGTCCGGCCTTCACGAGTCGGGGCGCGCTCCTGTCGGCGAGTTCCCCGTCACTCAACGAGCGGATATATTGTCCGTTCATCCATTGCAGTTTTTCGGGGCTGAAGACGGCGGCCGTCTTCACGACGTTGGTAAGTTCGAAGTCGCGCACCATCTCGGTCCACGACATTATCTCGCGGTCGTCCTTGGGCGACCACCCGAGTAGCGCCAGATAGTTCACCATTGCCTCGGGAAGATAACCCATGCCCTCGTACGCGCCGACTGCGGTCGCGCCGTGCCGCTTGCTCAGGCGCGCGCCGTCCTCGCCCATGATAAGCGAGACGTGCGCGTACCCGGGCGGCTCGGCGCCGAGCGCGCGCATGAGGAGAATCTGCTTGGGCGTATTCGAGATGTGGTCCTCGCCGCGGATGACGTGAGTGATCCGCATCGTCACGTCGTCGACCGAGACCGAGAAGTTGTACGTGGGCGTGCCGTCCGAGCGCTGGATAATCAGGTCGTCTATCTCGACGTTGTCAAACGAGATTTTTCCGCGCACGATGTCGTCGAACTCGGTCGTGCCCGGCGGCACCCTGAATCTGAGCGCAAACGGATCGCCGTTTTGCTCGCGTTCGGAAATTGCCGATTCGCTCAGCTCGCGGCATTTGCCGCTATATCTGAGCGCGAGTTTTTTCTCGCGCGCTATTTCGCGCGCGGCGGCCAGCTCGTCGGGCGAGCAAAAGCATTTGTACGCCGCGCCGTTTGCGAGCAGCCTCTTTGCCTCGCGGCCGTATATTTCCAGGCGCGCCATCTGGTTGTACGGTCCGAATTCGCCGCCGACGCCCGGCCCCTCGTCCCAGTCGATGCCGAGCCACTTGAGGCCGTCGATAATCGCCGCGAGCGCCTCGGGAGTGGACCTCTTGCGATCGGTGTCCTCGATCCGAAGCACGAACGCGCCGTTATTATGACGAGCGAAGAGCCAGTTGAAAAGCGCCGTGCGTGCGCCGCCGACGTGGAGCGAGCCCGTGGGACTGGGCGCGAAGCGCACCCTCACCTTCGGCGGCATCAGACGACCTCCAGCATTCTGTCGAGCGCCCTTTTCGCCTTCACGCTGACATGCTCCGGCACCTCGACCCTGAAACGCATGTACCGCAGCGATTGCGCCAGCCAGTCAAGAGTAGTCATCTTCATGTTGGGGCACAGGATGTGCCTGGAAGGAAGATGAAATGTCTTGCCGGGGTTTTGCTTGCGGAGACGATAGAGGATGCCCATCTCGGTGCCGATGATGAACTCGTCGGCGTCGGATTCCGCCGCGTATTTATACATGCCCGATGTGCTGCACACGTGATCGGCAAGGTCGATCACGTCCGGCAGACACTCCGGATGCACGACCACTTTCGCGTTCGGGTGCTCGCGCCGGGCGCGCTTTACGGAGCCGGCGTCGATCAGGTGATGCGTCGGGCAGAATCCGTCATAGGGAACGATTTCCTTGTCGCTGAAGCGCGCCACGTACATCGCCAGATTTTTGTCCGGCGTGAAGATGATCTTTTTGGCGTCGATCGAGTCGACCACCTTGACCGCGTTCGCGGAAGTGCAGCATATGTCGCTCTCGGCCTTGATCTCGGCGCTCGAGTTGACGTAGGTCACGACGGCCGCGTCGGGATGCTCGGCCTTCAGATCGCGCAGCCTCGGCAGGTCGATCATGTCCGCCATCGGGCAGCCGGCCTCCTCGACAGGCAGCAGCACGGTCTTTTGCGGCGAGAGGATAGCGGCGCTCTCGGCCATGAAGTGCACGCCGCAGAACACGATGACATCCGCGTCTGTCGCGGCCGCCTCGCGGCTGAGGCCGAGCGAGTCGCCGCATATGTCTGCGATCTCCTGTATCTCGTCGCGTTGGTAGTTGTGCGCAAGGATGACCGCGTTACGCTCTTTTCTGAGCGCGGCGATCTCCCCTTTGAGTTCGTCCTGATATTTAAGATAATCCGGATGCGCTTTTCGCATGATTTCGGCCTATACGGGTAAATCGCATGTCCCTCTCTTGCGATTCCCGCCCCTCTTTTGTCATTCCCGCGAAAACGGGAACCCAGTCCTTTTA
>CBDUSG010000540.1:0-3112 GCA_965369575.1 uncultured bacterium
GCCGCCCTCCGAGCTTGCCAACAGGCCGTCGATGCCGTCCATGATCTCCTTCACGGACGCCAGCGCATTCTCACCTGTAAGAGGGGGCACTTCGTCGTCGGGAAAATCGATCGTGGCCTCGATATGCGCGAGGCAGTCCGCCAGGCCGTCGCGCAGCGAGGTTATCCGCTCGCTGAGCCGCCCGTGCAATTGGCTCGCGGCCACCCTGAGGCCGGCGGCCGTCTTCGCGTTAATTAAGTCTGCGACGGCCTCTGCCTGCGCCAGGTCGATGCGTCCGCCCAGGAACGCCCTTCTGGTAAACTCGCCCGGCTCAGCCAGGCGGGCGCCCCCCTCGAGCATCAGTTCGAGGGTTCTGCGCACGGCTGTGATGCCCCCGTGGCAGTTGATTTCGACGACGTCCTCGGTCGTGTAGCTGTGCGGGGCTCTCATGACGCCGGCGAGCGCCTCATCGACGACTCCACCGTCGTCGGTCACCCGGCCGTGCACGAGGCTGTGCGACGGCTGTCCGGACAGAGGCCTGCCGTTCGTGGCCCTGAAAAGCTTCTCGGCGGTCGCGACCGCATCAGGCCCGCTGAGCCTCACGATGCCGATCCCGCTCCGTCCGGGCGGGGTCGAGACCGCGCATATGGTGTCGTTGTCGCTCATCGTATCCGGTGTCTATAATAGCACGCCCCGGGGCCGGCGGTTCCCGGCTCCGGGGCGAGAGACTTGGATAATCTTCTGTGGAACGGCTGCGCCTTCGCGGGCGCCGGGCCGGCCCGAAGGGGCTTTTTTATCGGCTTTTCGGCTTGATGACCACGCATTTGTACGAGCCTTCACCGCGGCTCTGAGTCTGCACATCGCCGTCGTCTTTGAGGGCCATATGGATCAGGCGCCGATCGGCGGCCGAGAGCGGGTCGGTCTCGACATCGCGCCGCAAGCTTTTGCTCTTCGCGGCGAGACGCCGGGCCATCGATTCCAGCGAATCCTTTCGCCGCTCCCTGTAGCCCTCGATGTCGACCGTCACCGGCTTCGTGTCCTCGTTTCTTCTGCCGCTGATGCGGTTGACGATGTATTGCAGTCCGGTGAGGTTCCTGCCCCGCTTGCCGATAAGAATGCTGCTGTTCTCGCCCGCCTCGATCGACAGGGTTATCTTGTCGCCGTCGGTCTCCATTTTTACGGTGGCCTCGAAGCCCATCAGGCCCAGCAGCTCTTCGAGGACCGCCTTGGCCGGAGTATCGGTGTCGCCTTCGGCCCTGAGTTCCTCGCCCGTTATCGGTCGCGGCGGTTTCGTGGCGGCGTGACTGGGGCGAACCGCGAAACCTTGCTCCGCGCGGTCGGCGGGTTGTTCCTCTGAGTAATCGAGCAGCGTGGCCTTGATCTTTGCCTGCTTACTCCCGATCATGCCGAACAGGCCCTTGCTCCCCTCATCGAGAATCTCGACCTTCACTTTTTCGCGTGAAGCGCTGAGCAGGTCGAGAGCTTTTTCGATCGCTTCTTCGGGTGTTTTGCCTTCGACTTCGATTGATACCATATCGTGTGTCCTTTCTATGCGGATCGGTAAACTAAGTCGCCTTTTGAACGACGTATTGCTGCGCGAGCCCGAGCACGGTCGAGATAAGGAAATAGACCGTGAGGCCCGAGGGCATGTTATAGAAAATGAATCCGAAAAAGATCGGCATGTACTGCATCATCTTTTGCTGGGCCTCGTTCTGGCCTCCGGCCGCCATGGGAGTCATCTTCTGCTGGACCAGCATGGCGACTATCACCAGCAGCGGCAGGAGATTGATCGGCAGATCGACAGGTGTTGTCAGCGCGAACAGCCGGTCGGGCTCGGACAAATCGGCGATCCACAAAAAATGCGCCCCGCGCAGCTCGACGGCGTTTCTGAGCGCCTGGAACAGCGCAATGAATACGGGCATCTGGAACACCATGGGCAGGCATCCGCCCATCGGATTGACCTTGTGGCTCTTATAAAGCGCCATCATCTTCTTGTTCATTTCCTGGGGATTGTTCTTGTGCTTTTCCTTCAGCTCGGCCACGAGCGGCTGAAGCGCCTGCATTTCCTTCATGGATTTGTAGCTTTTCTGGTTGAGCGGGAACAGGCCCACCCGCACGACTATCGTCAAAAGTATTATTGCAAGCCCGTAGTTCTGGACGTAATTGTTGAACAGCAGCAGCCCGGCCAGCAATATCTTGCCGAAGAAATCAAAGAAGCCGAAATTGACTATCTGACCGAAGTCCGGCCCGAGCGATTCGAGCACCTCGGTCAGCATCGGCCCGGCGCAGATGCGTATGCTGTCGGCCTCGACGCCGCCCGGCTCGATCCGCATGGGCCGCATGTCGAGTCCGATGCTCACCTTTTCCGCCTTTGCGTCCTGTGTCTTCACCGACGCCGCCACCAGCCCGCCGCGCGGCTCGAGCACGAGAAAAAAGTATTTCCTTTTGAACCCGATCCACGTCAGGCTTTCCGGGAAATCCTTTCCGTCCGTATATTTTTTCAGCGCCTTTTGTTCGAAGTTTTTTCCGACGAGCGAGACGGCCTGAATCTGGTCGTATTTGAGTGTACGCTCCGAGCTTTCCATTCCCGGCAGCCACGCGACCGAATAGCTCGCACGACCGCCGCCGAGGTCCAGCGGCTCATCCGATGTGTTCTGAAACACCATGTGCATGCTGAACGAATACGCGTCGGCGGGGAACACGAAGGCCTTGATCAAGCGCAGCCTCTCGGTCAGTTGCCGCGAGAAGACGAGAACCCTGGCGCCGGCCAGCAGATCGGCCTGCCTGACAACGCTGTCTGCGCTCTTTTCCGTCGTCACGGCCTTGGCCGCCATCGTAATCACGAGCGTGCGCAGGTCCGAGCCTTTTTCGCTCGCGGGAAGACACGCGTTGAGCCGGCTTTGTATCTCGCTTTCGCTCGAATTGAAAAACACGCTGCTCGCGCACGAACGCAGAGCGTCGGCCAGTTCCCTCAGCTCGGCATCCGGAGGCCCGTAAACGCCGAAATCGTACACGAAGCTCTCCGTTCGCGCGCCGAATTGCGGATCATTGAAAGTGAGCGCCAACGGCCATTGCATCTCCTCGTTTTGCGGCACAAGCTCGACGGCGCCGCCGCGCTTGGAGTGGAACTCGG
>CBDUSG010000541.1:0-3103 GCA_965369575.1 uncultured bacterium
ACCGAGTCGGCGAACTCGGCCAGCACCGTATCGAAGAACTTGGTGCCGTCTGCTTCGGTCTTCTGTTTTTTGTGGGCGACGAACCTGAGCGGCCCGTAGACCGAGCCGAAATGATTCTTCATCGCGGATGTAAATCTGGCGGAGTCGTGGCGCTTGACCATCGGGAGGCTGATGATGGCGTCGGCTTCGTATAGCGTCTTGACGACACCGATGGTCGGGTGCGCGCTCCACTCTTGCTTGCTGACGAACACATGCGAGATCTTGTCGGTAAAGTCGACGGCGTCCATCGCAAAGCCGGCCTCTTTCAGGCGGGCGGGATAACCCACCGCGACGAATTTGCCGGCCCTGGCGACGCCTTTGGAGTTGCAGTCGCACGCGGTGATAGACGTCGCGCCCGCGCCCTGCGCGTATTTGCCGACGGAGATGACCATCTCGATCGGCGTTGTCACGGGCGGCGGCTGCGAGGCCACTAGGTTAGGCTTGAGCACGACGTTCCTGCCGGCCACCAGCTTTTCGAGTCCGCCTAAGGCGTCGAGTCCGGCCTCGAGCATCTTGTCCAGATTGTCACCTTCGACCGCCACGAGCAGCGGCTTGTCGCCCTCCATGAAAAGATTTCCGAGACCCTTGCGCGGCGCCGCTGAACCGGCCGAACATGCGAGCTGAGAGCCGGCCATCGCCGCGCCTGCGGTCCCTATCGCCGCCGCGCGTATGAAATCACGGCGCGAGACCGACGATCCAATGCCGGCGCTGCCGCGAAAGCCTTCACAATTGTGTTCGTTCTTCATGATACCCCCTTCTTACCGCTCTTGCTGCCCCTCTTCGTTTCAGATGCGCATTATCTTTATTATGCACCATCCGGATGTATTGTGGCAAATCGAGCCTCAGGCCTCTGCGACGGCCTCAACCGCATCGATGGACTTCCTGTCCAGCCTCGCTTCGAGGCCGCTCGCGGCCGCCGCGCCGAGATTGATGAATACGCCGGCGCACAGGAGCGAAACCTCCGTCACCCACATATATATGAGAGGAGGCACACCGGAGATTGCAAATGCGGCGGCGAGTCCTGCAATATCGCCGAGAATACCGAAGAGGGCTCCCAGAACGAAACCGCAAACGGACCCGAGCGCCGTAGCCAGCGACCGTGGCGAGCGCCAGAGGCCCTCTCGCCGAGAGATGCCGGAAGTCAGCCCGATGAAGCCGCCCGTAATGGCCCAGTGACCGAACGGCACTCCCTGGGCCGTCCTGGCGACGGCAATGCCCACGCGCGCGCCCACCAAATAGCCGACCAATCCCAGGACGGCCCCGGCGACGGCTTTCTTGGAAGATCGTTCCGCCAATCCGGGAACGATCCCGATCAATATCGCCACTACGATCTCCCCGCCGCCGATGAGCCTCATGAGCATCATCCCGACTACTGCGGCCATAGCCCCCAGAATCAATTTCAGGCCCAGGAGCTTAGGTCCGCCCACGCCCGTTGCGCTGCTGCTCTGCTCTTCCATCACACCCCTCCAGTTCCGATCGACCGTTCAAATGTTCTTCCGATGTGTCATGGGCGAAACCGCCGCAGCCGCATCTTGCGCTTCTTGGCCCGGCGCTTGATCTCGCGGTTGTTACCGAGGCGATGAGCGAATGCCTCGGCCACCCTTTCGCCCCTGTTGGTGCCGTAGTATGTATTGTCAAGGCTGTGCCCGATCTCGTGGAGAAGGACGTGTTTGAGGGCATAGTCCCTGAGGGAATCCTTGTCCCAGCACAGCCACCATTCTCCGTCGATCGTTTGCCAGTATGCGCCGAATTCGAGCCGTTCCTGCGCAAGCGCTGGATTGGGCTTGTTCCGGCCGTAGTTCCATCTGAGCTTTTCGGGGACCGGATATATCCTGATCTCCGAGCCGTCGCAGATGTGGGCGTCAACGCCCGGGTTCATCTTCACCTGGTTGCTCAGATGAATGAGCGAGACATTGCGCAACACTTTTTTGGGGAGCCTCTCGATCGCGGAGCGTATGTCGTCGATCGAGCACGGATACACGTACCCTTTAGGTAACGGATCGACTATATAGCGGATTTTGGCGATCCTGCCGGCTCGGCGTTTTCTGGCCATGCCCTCTTCTCTTGCTTCAATCCCGTCAGGAACGACGAGACGCTGTGGTTAAACTCTGCGCTTCGCTCGAGCATCGGCATGTGGCCGCAGTTGTCAAAGAGAACCATCTCGCTGCCTTCGATCTTGTTGTGAAGAAACTCGGAGTATTTCGCGGGCGTCAGCCTGTCCTCTTTTCCGCACACGATCAGGGTGGGCATATCGATAGAGGCGATCTCCTCCATCACGTCGAACGAGTCGCACGCGGTAAAATCTCCGATCAACACCTCGGGGGCGTTTTCGCCCAGGTGCCGCTTTTCCTCCTCGACAAGCTCGTCCGGCGGCTCGGCGCCGAAAAACATGGCTGCCATTGCCTCTTTCGCGAGTTCGAAATCCGTTTTTATAACGGAAAATATCTCGGGCTGTACTCGCAGCCGGGCGCCGGTGCCCACCAGCAGCAGCGCAGCGAGCCTGTCAGGATTTCTTAGCGCGGTATCGAGGGCTATCGCGCCTCCCATCGAATGCCCGCCGAGAACGACTTCCTCAAGCCCGAGCGCATCCATCAGCTCGATGATGCGGCCCGAATGTCCGCTGATCGTGCTCTCTCCCGTTTCATCTGATAGGCCGTGCCCGGGAAGATCGACGGCGATGATACGGAACCTCTCCCCCATTGTGTCGGTCTGGCGGCGCCAGCTCAGATGGCTTCCGCCCGCACCGTGGACGAGGACAACGGTGGCGAGAGGCTCTTTTCCCTCGGGTTGGACTTCCTTGAAGAAAAGCTTTCGGGAGGCGGCGCCTATGGATATCATCAACTCTTCCGGGCAGCCCCTTATGCCGGCCGGCTGCCTCTGCGGTAACAGGAGAAAAGGCGAGGTTATTTTAGCAATCCCTCCGGGAAAAGTCAATCGGGATCGGCGCAAAAGCAAGGCTCTCCGGACAGCTTAGTGTCGTGTCAACCGTATATTGTCCGGTCTCAGAGTCCCGCAAATTGTCCAAGGCAAGGCGCAGCCACGCAGGAATATTGAGCATATTTCA
>CBDUSG010000542.1:0-3098 GCA_965369575.1 uncultured bacterium
CGTTCCACCGGCCGCCGGTGAGTCGCCGGAGACATGAGATGTTTCGCATCTCTTCTTTTACACTGACCGCTTCGGTCTGTAAGGATACGAAGTATCCGCTGTCAGCGGCCACTGGCCGCCCGACGCAAGGATACGGAGTATCCGAGGATGGGGGCTTTGCCCCCCTGTCAGCGGCCACCGGGCGCCGGCGAGTCGCCAGTGACGTGAGATGCTTCGCATCTCTAATAAAATCTCCGCCGACCGGCGAGTCGGCCAAAGGGCCGGAAGAAACAACGGATTTCACGGATTACGCCGATTATGCGGATTTGATCTTGGCGGGGATTCAGAATATTTATATTCCCCTGAGCACGATTTCCCCTTGTTCGAGCCTTGCGTGGAGCGGTCCGTGATGCGTCTCATTTACGAGTAGTACGGTTTTTCTCATACGCAGCGTCGTTTCCGAATATAGTTTGTTTCTGATGGAGATGTGTGGCTTTGCCCGCTCTAATGACTCAACCTTCATTTCTTCCATTTCGCTGCGAAGGCTTATTGCGAATTGTTCCATTTTTGAGGCGTTTCCCAACAGCTCGGACGCGATCTCGCGCTGCTTGGGAGTGAGCGTCTTTTCCCGTGACATCAATGGGTCCACTTTTTCGTGTATTTTTTTCAAGTTTTCCTCAAGCGATTCAATCTCTTTCTGCTTAGAATGCTGCCTCTCGGCCAAGCTGTGGTCCTCGGCCGTGACTATCAGCGTGGGCACCTGGGCGTCGCTGCCTGCCTGTCCGACGACGACGCCGCGAAGCGCGCTAACCTCTCCGCCGATCAATCGGCCTTCAGGCATGACAATGGCTCCTCGTGTCTTGACGGTCGAATGGATGATCTCGCTCTTGACATTGATGTCTTCACCTGCCTCGACATTAGCATCCAAGATGTATCTGGCATGGATGCTGCCCGCCACCTTAATGGTATGCCCCTCTGAGCCGGTAATCCCGCTACGGACCGTCAGGTCTCCCCCGGCCTGAATGTCGGCCGGCTCGACAACTCCTCCGATCTCAATGTTCCCCTCCGCACGCACCTTGAAGCCGGACATAACATCGCCCTTGACAACCAATGCCCCAGGATGATCTATATGCCCTGTCTCCATGCAGACGTTGCCATGAATGGTATATACGTCGTCCACGGCAAGGGTTTCTGCAGCCCAACGTATCCGCCCATTTTTGTCGGCGTAATAATATAGAGCGTCTTGTTTATTCTCCACGCGGACGTTTGAGCCCACGCGTATGAGATTTTTTCTTGCGCTTTTCGCTGGTATCGGCCTTCCAAATACGTCGCGGCCGTAAATGCCTTCCTCGGGATGGGTCAGATGAGCAAGCAACTGGCCTTGTTCCACTATCCGATGATCGTCTCGCTCCCGATAGTCTATGGCGCCCGTTTCTTTGTCCATGGCGAAATGAGTGCTAAAGAAGTCCTGGGCCCATGTGATAATCCCATCCTTCGGCGGCACTGGCGGCTGCCCTTGGACCAGCACCTCGTTCGCCAGGGGTGTCCCGCTCTCGGCTGCGCGACGGAGCCGATCGTCCAACTGCTCGTGGCTCGGAGGGTCGACCACTCCGAGGCCTGACATCTCGGTTTTGATGCGCGCCAACAACGCTTCGAACTCTTCGCTCGAAACCGTGCAGTCCAGCAGGACGGCAAGGCTGTCCTCCGTGACGCGCAGATGGAATTCCGGGCGATCCTTGTCCATGCCGTTTTCTCCCTGGGTCGCGCTAACGTCTGAGCTTCTGAAGACGAAATCCCCTCTCGTGCCGTTTCCCGCTGCCTCCATCAAAAACCAAGGCCTGACGTGGTATAGACTGCATATTCTCGAATTCCTGCTCATTTGACCGGGCTCGCGGCTTTTTATCTGCGTCGTTTCCGCCAATCACCTCCTCTGAGGTTTCGCATGATGAAAGCGCCACATTTTTGCAACGCTTCATGCTTCTATTAGAGCCCGAATCTTTTCTATGAACATCTTTGTCTTGATGGGCTTCTCTACATATCCATCGGCTTTGTCAACTATTTCCTTCTGCCGTTCTGCAAGTCCACCTCTGCTCGAATGCGCCGATATGAATATCACTGGAATCATCGAATACCTCTTGCTCTTCCTTATCATTCGGAATAGCCTGATTCCATCGATTTTCGGCATGACAATATCCAGTATCAACAGATCATACTTCCGTTTCTTGATCGCCTTTAGAGCTTCATCTCCGTTCTCTGCAGTATCAATCGTGAATCCGGCATGTTCAAGAATAGCCCGAACTACACTTACGAAATCAGGATCATCGTCTGCCACGAGGATTCTCTTTTTCCGTTTCTTGAATATCATCTCTCGGGTCGGCTCCTGCCTACTCGCTGATCAGACGCAATATTTGCTCACAGGCTTCTCTCACTCTTGAAAATTTCTGTCCACGGAAGAGTTTTGAGTCCTCGATCTTCAGCCTCTGCAAGTCAAGATAGAGGAGCCATAGAACTTCTTCCTTTTCTTGTATTTGCCTGAGTAGATCCTCCATATCTGACCTCCTGCTGAAGGTCGAGCTGCCGCAATGCACGGCTTTACCGGGCACAGGGAGACCTTAGAGTATGAATAATGAAGACGGGAAAGAAGAAAAGCTGGTGAAATGAAATGTAGCCGCTTTTGCTTTGGGATGAATTGGGATAATAAAAAAAGCCGCTTTCAAAGAATTGTAACAACACAATATAACAAATCGTTAAGTTTGTCAAGTTCTGGCCGATTGGCGCTTGCTCACCGTGGGCGAGCGGCGTCAACGCAATTACAGAGACCGGCTCTCTCTCGCAACCTCACTTATTCTCCTGTGCCAGACTTGGGTTCCCAGGGCCGGAAGCAGGCCAGGGAGGCTTGTTGGGAGATAATGGTGGGAAAACGAAAATCTGAGTCGCTCACGGTGGCATCCGGACGATCGGACGGATAATGTTCTGTGCTTAAGAATGGTGGCGGTTTGATCGGAAAATCGTATTATTCTCCGGCTCCGACAAGGCCAAGTGTCGCGTCAACCGTATATCATTGCGTATATTGTTGTTTTCAGCGAGCCGAGAAGCGGTTAGCTGCAAGGCGCATGAGC
>CBDUSG010000543.1:0-3090 GCA_965369575.1 uncultured bacterium
ACGGCGATACGTCATTACAAGTCCGCCATCCTCCATCTCGATCACACGGCCGAGACGCGCCTGAAGCTCGCCGCCCTGCTGGAGAAAAAACACCGAGAAAATCGGGCGATCGAACAATATGAGGCCGCGCTGCGAGAGGCTCCCGGCCTCTTGGAAGCTCACCGACGCCTCGCCGCTCTGTATTCGAGGCGTGATGCACACCGCGCCATAGAGCATTACAGGGCGGTCGTGGCGCTTGATCCGGACGATGGCGACGCTTTTGTCGCGCTGGGCCGGCTATATTACAATGAGAATAATGTATCCAGCGCCAGGCAATTTCTGGACAAGGCCATCTCCCTGGACCCTCAGAACGCGGATGCCCGCCGTCTCCTGCAGAAAATTGAATGAAATTCATCCTCCACCGCAAATTTCTGATTGACACCGCTCCTGAATATGTGTTAGTATAAATCGACAAAGGAGTTATGAGGGCTTGCGTCACTCGGCGTCAATCGGATGTCTGTATGCGCACCGCATTGAAAACACTGCAGTTAGACCGAATAGCGACAATGGATTTATTCAATTACAAAAATGAAACGCTCTTTTGCGAGGATGTGCCGATCCCCGAAATTGCGGAAAAAATAGGCACGCCCTTCTATCTGTACAGCAGAAACACGCTTCTTCGGCACTATCAAAGACTTGAGCAGGCCCTCTCGGACATCGACCACATAATCTGTTACGGGATGAAGGCCAACCCCACGCTCGCAGTCTGCGAGGCGCTCGCCGGAGTCGGTTCGGGCGCCGACGTCGTCTCCGGCGGCGAACTGAAGCGGGCTCTCCAGGTGGGCATTCCGCCGGATAAGATTGTTTTCAACGGCAACGGAAAAACTCCCGAGGAACTCAGAGCCGGCCTCGATGCCGACATTCTGATGTTCAACGTGGATTCCGAGAGCGAACTCATCTTGCTCGACAAAATTGCGGGCGAAATGGGCCGCAAAGCGCGCGCGGCCCTCAGGGTCAATCCTGACGTCGATCCAGATACGCATCCATACCTCTCTACCGGACTCAAGCAGAGCAAATTCGGTATCGACATCGAGCGCGCCGTCGAGCTGTATGAAGAAGCTCGCACTATGAGGAATATCGAGATTGTAGGAATCCATAAGCACATCGGCTCGCAAATAGTAGAGGTCTCTCCCTTTGTGGACAGTCTGGAGCGAATAGCCGCCCTGAGCAAGGAGCTGAGCCGGTCCGGATTCGATATTCGCTACATCGACCTGGGCGGCGGCATCGGCATAACGTACAACGACGAAAAGCCGCCGACGCTCGAGGAATACGCAGGCGCGATTTATCCGCTGGTCAAGGATTGCGCGCGCACGCTAATAGTGGAACCGGGGCGGGTTCTGTTGGGCAACGCCGGCATACTGGTCGCGCGCGTGCTGCACGTCAAGAGGTCCGAGAACAAGAACTTCATCGTTGTTGACGCCGCCATGAACGACCTTATCAGGCCGAGCCTCTACGGCGCCTATCACAGGATAATTCCGATCACGCGCCGCGCCGAAGACGCTGAAACGATTACGGCCGACATTGTCGGTGGAATATGCGAACCCGGTGACTTTTTCGCGCGCGACCGCGAGTTTCCCTTGCCGGAGACCGGCGAGCTCATCGCGGTCATGAGCGCGGGCGCCTATGCGTCGGCGATGTCGTCCAACTACAACTCGCGGCCGCTGATAGCCGAGGTCATGGTGGACGGAGCCGAGGTCAAAACCGTTCGGCGTCGGCAAACGTATGAGGAGATGGTAGCGCTCGAATCGTATTGATGAAAACCGATATCCCTGAATCCTTGCGGAAGGCGAACAAGGCCGATGACACCCGCTGAGAAAGCATCCCTTTACGAAGACAAGAAGTTCCTGGATGCGCTGCGAAAAGTGGCCCCGGGCTCGATTCTTCGCGAAGGGCTGTCCTATATAATCCAGGGGGGCACCGGCGCGCTGATCGTCGTCAGCAGCAGCCCAAAGGTGAGGGCCCTCTCCGAGGGCGGCGTAAAAATCAACTGCCCGTTCGAGCCGACTCTCTTGTACGAGCTGGCCAAGATGGACGGTGCAATCTTTCTTGATCGGGACGCGACGCGAATAATATCGGCCAACACGTTTCTCATTCCCGACGACACGATCGACTCCGTCGAGACGGGCACGCGTCACCGCGCCGCCCAAAGACTCGCCAAGCAGACCAAAGAAATGGTCATCGCCATTTCCCAACGCAGATCGACGGTCACGCTCTACGTCGGCGACATCAAGCACACACTGGACAACATATCGACACTGCTTAACAAGGCCTTGCAGGCGCTTCAGACCCTCGAGAAATACAAGGCGACGCTCGACCGCGTGCTCGTCGAACTCAGCGTGCGCGAACTCGAGGACCTCGTCACCATATACGACGTCGTGCGGGCGGCCCAGCGAACCGAGATGGTGCTGAGGATCGTCAAAGAAATCGAAAACTACATAGTTGAGCTTGGCATAGAGGGGCGCCTGCTCGAGATGCAGCTGCGCGAGTTCGAGGACGGCATCAACGAAGGGCTGATGGTCATACGCGATTACTATCGCGACAAGGAGATCGGCGACGAAAAAGAAGTCCTCGAGCGGCTGACCAGATTCTCGTCGATGGAGCTTCTCAATCTCGGGAACATCTCGAATGCGCTCGGCTACGGTCTCAACATCAGCGCCGTCGACGACTATCTCGTCCCGCGCGGGTACCGAATTCTGACCAAGACCCACAGGATCCCGCGTCCTGTAATCGAGAACCTCGTCATCGCGTTCGGAAATCTGCGCTCGATAATCCAGGCGCCTCACGACAAGCTCATCGCGGTCGAGGGAATGGGCGACGTCAGGGTCGGCAAGCTGAAGGAAGGACTCAAGCTCCTTCGCAACCAACTCATCTTCGATCTTCATTAATGAAGGCGGTTCCGTTGAAGTGACAAGAATCAGTGTGAACCCCGCACACCGGCGGCTTCGCTCCGCATTCGCCCGCATCATTTCCGATTACGCCGAAAGCAGAGGGCTCAGGGCGGCCGATCCGTCACGCACAAAGAGCGAAACGAGTACCTCCCGCGGGTCGATC
>CBDUSG010000544.1:0-3084 GCA_965369575.1 uncultured bacterium
CTCGGACACTGGACGTTGTTCCCATGGGCGAATCTGAAAAAAAAGTCGACGAATCCTGGAAAGAAAAGGTCGAGCACGAAAAGGAAGAGGCCCCGCCCGAAAAGGAAGAGGCCCCGCCCGAACAGAAAGAGGAGGCCTCCGAGGAGGCTCGCGCCGCAGAAACGGGATTTCCGCCCGTGCAGGCCGGCTTCGTGACTCTCGTGGCCGAGCTTGCCATGCAGGCGTCGTATTTCATGGGCGAGATCGCCGACCCGGAATCCGAAAAGCCGATGGAAGACCTTAATCGGGCCAAGTACCTGATAGACGAGCTGGGCATGCTGGAGGAAAAGACCAAAGGCAACCTCAGTGCAGAGGAGAGCACGGCCCTTAAAAACGTCCTGTTCGATCTCAGGATGAAATACGTGAAAAAGGCGCCGAAGCCTTAGCGCGGCGGCGAGAGATGTGTATCGAGCGCGCAAAAAGGCAAGGCGCGTTCTGTTTGGAGCGCAAGAGGGCGACAGGCCCGGTTTTTTTTGGGAGGATCTGGGAGACGCCATGCCGGCACACGTGGTAGTTGGAACTCAGTGGGGCGACGAGGCCAAGGCCAAGGTGGTGGACTATCTGGCCGAGAATGTCGACGCGGTCGTCCGCTACAACGGCGGCGCCAACGCGGGGCACACCGTCGCGGTCGGGGATGAAACGTTCATTTTCCATCTCATACCGTCGGGCGTCCTGCGCGCGCGCACCAAGTGCATACTCGCGAGCGGCGTCGCCGTAGACCTCCAACAATTGTGCAAAGAGAGCGATGAGCTGCTCGAGCGCGGTATCGTTGTCGACGGCAACCTGCTGATCTCGCGCGCCGCGCACGTCGTCATGCCATACCACATAGCGCTCGACGTCGCCCGCAACAAGAGCGCCGGCGGCACCGGAACGACGGCGCGGGGCATCGGCCCCGTCTATGCCGACAAGCACGCATACAGGGGCATCCGCGTCGACGACCTGTTCGACAAAAAAAGGCTTATCGAGAAAATCCGCATCGCGCTGAGTGAGAAAAACATCGTCTTCGAAAAGGTATACGACATTCCCGCGTTCGATCCCGAGCAGATCGTGGCCGAGCTCGAGCCTTACATCGAGAAGATCGAGCCCTTCGTCGCGGATACAACGCTGCTCATAAACGAGCTGCTCGACGACGGGAAAACGCTGCTGTTCGAAGGCGCGCAGGGGACGATGCTCGACATCGACCACGGCACGTATCCATATGTTTCCTCCTCGCATCCGATCGGCGGCGGCGTGTGCGTCGGCGCGGGCATCGGACCTCAGCATATAGACAGGATAATCGGCGTGGTGAAGGCCTATATCACACGCGTCGGCAACGGGCCGATGGTGACCGAGCTCGTGGATGAGACCGGCGAATATCTTCGCGCCAAGGGGAGCGAGTACGGCGCCACGACCGGCCGCCCGCGCAGGTGCGGCTGGTTCGATTGTCTTGTTGCCAAGCACGCGAAACGCGTGAACGGCCTCACCGAGATCGCTCTCACCAAGATCGACGTGCTGGACGAGCTTGAGACCATCAAGATCTGCGAGGCGTATTCCTTCCGGGGTGAAAAGATAACCGAATTGCCGGCGGGAGCCGAGATGAGCGAATGCGAGCCGATATTCACGGAGCTTCCGGGCTGGCAGGAGGACATCTCGCAGATCACGTCGTACTCCGATCTTCCCGAGAACGCGAAGAACTACGTGCAGAGCCTCGCGGAGATCATCGACTGCCCCGTCACCTACCTGGGTGTCGGCCCCAAACGCTGCCAGACGATCCAGACACCGCTTGCGGCGAGTCGCCGCTGACAGGAGATACTTCGTATCTCCGCGGCCGTGTGGGAACGGCGCTGTGAAAAACCGCCCGCAGCACCAGTCCAGAGATGCGCAGCATCCAATGTCAGGGGCGACTCGCCCCTCCCGTCCGCATCAACCCGCCGTCTTCCGACGCTCCGGAATTCGAGGCCTTCGAGGGTGAGCGCGGTGTCGCTTTCTCGCGGACTTTCCTTCTTCGGCGACGGAGGCCATTGCCGTCCCCCCAATGTCATTCCCGCGCAAGCGGGAATCCATTGATCTCAATGAGCCGAAACGGCGGCCCCATTTTTACGTCCCGGATTCTTTTGAAAAAACAGCTCCACATCCTCACACATGGATAGCTATTCTCTTTGCTGTTATACTTTATGCGGCATGCCCCCCGAAAATCGAAAGGAGAAAAATCATGGGTGACTACACGCTCAAACATTACAACCTCGATGAGGTCGGCGTTTTGCAGCCGCTGAAAAACGATCTTGGTCTCGAGGCCGTCGGTATCTCGCTCTCACGGATGGAGCCCGGCATGGGTTATCCCTATTTCCACGCCCACAAAGAGCAGGAAGAGATTTTCATCTGCCTGAAAGGCACGGGCACGATCAAGGTGGGCGACGAGGAGGTCGCGATGAAGGCCGGCGACTTCCTGAGGATTTCCGCCGACGTGCCCCGCGCCGTCGGAAACAAAACGGATGCGGCCTGCACTTTCCTGATACTCGGCGCGCTGCCCCCCGTAAAGTTCCTGAGCGACAAGATGATGTTCCTCATCTCCGACGGAATCGAGATGAAAGACAGGGGCTGCGACTGGTCATCGTAAGGGGCTGCCTCGGGAAGGGGCGGGGCGTCAGCCCGCTTTTTGGATTTTGTCGGCGTTTTTTCGCAGCCTGCCGACGGTGAGCGCGCCGCTGATGGCAAGGTCCTCGGTGCGCAGGATCGAGTTGGCCGTCCTGTCGTAAAGGATGTTGACCTCGGGCGGGAACTCGTCGTCTCCGCGCCACAGCACGACGGCGAGCGGCACCTTCGGGAAAACAGGCACGCGCAGGCCCACGTCGCCGAATTCGATCGGTTCGGCCCCGAGCGACTCGGCGGCGACCGAAAGCAGGTCGGGTCTTTCGCCGAAGGTTTTCCTGAGCGGAACGAGCGACCTGTCGGTGAAGGAAGCGAAGTAGGTGTCACCGCCCTCGAACTCTCGAAACGATATCCATTCGCCCGCAAGCGGGGTCTCATCCACGCCGACGAGGTAATGCAGCAGCAGGACCGAGAGAA
>CBDUSG010000545.1:0-3081 GCA_965369575.1 uncultured bacterium
TCGGTTTTTGTGATAGCATTTGAATGTAGATCAAGTTGACAGTTTGAAAATACTGGCGCGGTCCATATTTCCCCTATATTCCATAACGAAATGCGAGGAGGTGAACGCATCTGACACAATGCGGTTAAGCTTTGTCCCGCCCGAAATCGTCCAAAACCGGGAAAGGAGATATGTCAATGACTGCGAAAAAAATATCCAGGCAGGAACACGATGAAACCACGGAGGGTGGCGCCCTTTGTTGTTCTCTGCCCGAGGTCCAGGATCGTGACCTTAGCCACGTGTCGGATGGGGACAGACTCCGCCTAATATCCCTCATGGCCAAGATGTGGGTGAGTGGCACGAATCTAACCTACTTCTTCTTCAAAGAGCCTGCCCGCTGGCGCGGCGGAAATGACCAGGAACAGGCGGTACGGGAAGCATTCGCGACATGGAAAGATTTGGGCGTCGGCCTCACTTTCCAGGAAGTGGGTGACGCCGCCGACGCGATGATCAGGATAGGTTTCGACCAGGCCGACGGCTCGTGGTCTTACGTGGGCCGAGACTGTATCGACCTCGTTCGGGACCCCGCGAAGCGTACGACCAACTACGGCTGGGATCTGACGACTGCCTATGGTCACGACACAGCATTGCACGAACTGGGCCATGTCTTGGGGTTTCCTCACGAGCACCAGAATCCGCGAGCCGGTATCGTGTGGGACAAGGAGAAGGTCTACGAAAGCTTTGGCGGTTCACCCAACTACTGGTCTCGGGACAAGACACGCTGGAACGTCATTCGCAAGATCCCGGCAAACACTGTGGATGGATCGGCCTGGGACAAGGACTCGATCATGCACTACCAATTCCAGGCAGGCCTGATTCAGCAACCGTCAGCCTACCTGACACGGCCCCTGATTCCGGCCGGCGGCCTCTCGGCACTTGATATCGAGACCGCCAGGCGCCTCTATCCTGCGCGCGAGGAGCAACCGCCGGAACTCCGGTCCTTTGAATCGCAAAGGTTCAACATTGCCGCCGGCGAACAGGTCGACTTCGCAATTAACGTCTCAATGAGTCGACGATACACTCTGCAGACGTTCGGCCGGATGGACACCGTCATGGTTCTTTTCGAGATGCGTGACGGCGGAGCGGAATACATGGACGGTGACGATGATAGCGGTCTGCGCTACAACGCCAAGATCATCGCTCACCTGCACCGACATCGGCAGTATCTCGTCCGAACGCGGCTTTATTACGCTGCAGCGCGAGGCAGCGGCGCGATCATGCTCTACTGAGCGTCCGCGCATAGGGAAATAAAAATATGGGGACAGAGAAACTGTCCGAATAAATGTGGGGACAGAGCCCATAAATAAGTTGCTAACCTACGCGTAGGACAGTATTTATGAGGCAAGCGACATGTACCCCGTCGAGGCCCAATCGACGCTGGAGACGTTCGCCTACGATGGTGTCGGCAATCGGACGACGGATTCGGATTATTCGGACTACAGCTACACCGCGCTCAACCAGCTCACATCGTACGCCAGCATCACACTGGCATATGACAAGAACGGCAACCGGGCAAAGAAATCCGTGACGAATCTTATGTCGATTCTTGCTCGCTTACAGCGCGCGGCCCGTCCGAAAAGTCTTGTGGAATAATGGGCCGGCCCGGCAACCGCCATTCGCGGTGGCGCCACGATTCACTTGCGCGCTCAGTCCCACGAGTATAAACTTTACAAGAGGAAAAATTTCGAGGAAAGACGGGATTCGCAGACGGATTGACAACATATGGGTCACGAAAGATTGCCTGCCTGTGGCGCCGAGATGGAGATAAGATAGGCGCATCGAGTCCACGGCATTCTCTGCGAAGGATGCGGATGCTTCGGGGTGTCGGCCCGGATGGGGGCAGATGAGACAGGAGGGTATGGAAATGACGGGAGTGCTTACTGAAAAGACAACTGTGCGGGAGGCGGTGGCAAAGAACCCGCAGACACGGCGCGTGTTCGAGCGCTACGGGATCGACTACTGCTGTGGAGGCTTGCACGATCTGGAAACAGCCGCCCTGGAAAAGGGAGTGGATTCGGCGACCCTGCTGGCGGCCCTGGTCGAAGCCATCGATGCTCCCGTCTCCGAGGATGAAAGGGAAAAAGACTGGTCGGGATCAGCACTCACGGAACTGGCCGACCACATCGAGCGGCGTCACCATACGTTCATGAAAGAACAGCTTCCCAGGCTGGCAGGCCTGATGTCCACGGTACTCGAGGCACACGGCCCCAGGCACGGTTCCATGCTTTCGCTTGTTCAGGACGTGTATAACTCCCTAAAATTGGAAATAGAGGAACACCTTATGAAGGAGGAGCAGATTCTTTTCCCATTCATTCGCCGGATCGACAAATACGCGCAGGAAGGCGGCGAGAGGCCGGAGTCAGATTGCGGCTCGGTGCAGAACCCCATTCATCAGATGGAGCACGAGCATGACAATGTGGGCAGGGCATTGGCCAGGATGAGGGAATTGACCTCCGATTATTCCTTGCCCGACGACGCGTGCAACACTTTTCGAGCACTGTATGAGGGACTGGAGGCACTCGAGCGCGACCTTCACGAGCACATACATCTGGAGAACAACATTCTGTTCCCGAAGGCCATCGGGCTTGAAATCGCCACCGGAGCAATATGAAGAACGCTATCGATACCCGCCTGAACGCGGCACATCGCCGGAATTCGATAGTATGCGCTCGGAGCCGAGGCAGGCGGCCGCGTTAGTTCGGAATATTACAGGGTGGCTGTATCGGGTAACATCGCCGGGCCGCCGCGGGATTGCATTCGGCCTATGCCCGCGGTTATAATCAATAAAGATGATTTAGCATTAATGATCGGGGCGAATTGAAGACGGTCGCGAAAAAGGAGGGGAAGGATGGCGCGTGAAGCGGAAGAATATGTCGATCGCGGCAAAGAACCGGCCGCAAGGCCGATGAGCGCCCGGGCCGTGCAGCTCGCGGTCGTGATCTCTCTTGTTTTTCTTTTGATCGCATCGTCTGTCGGCTCGAGGGGCGCACGCGCGCAGCCACGCCCGAGTTGCGTCAACAATCTGAAGCAACTGGGGCTGGT
>CBDUSG010000546.1:0-3071 GCA_965369575.1 uncultured bacterium
GATACGAAGTATCTCATGTCGGGGTGTGGGGGGCAACTTGCCCCCCACAAGGCGACTCGCCGCTCGCCGTGCCGGCAGAAAAAAGCCCCCGCCGATATCCTGCGGCGGGGGCTTTTTTTTATTTCCGAGTGCGTTACTGCGCGAGGAGCGTTTTGAACTCCTCGGTCAGTACGGGTACGACCTTGAACAGGTCGCCGACGATGCCGTAGTTGGCGATCTTGAAGATGGGCGCATCCGCGTCCTTGTTGACCGCGACGATAACCTTCGACGTCTTCATGCCCGCAAGGTGCTGGATTGCTCCTGAAATTCCGCACGCGATATAGAGCGTGGGATTGACGACCTTGCCGGTCTGTCCGACCTGGTCGTGATGGTCGCGCCAGCCGGCGTCGACCGCGGCTCGCGATGCGCCGACCGCAGCGCCGAGCACATCGGCCAGCTTCTCGATCATCGCGTAGTTCTCCGGCCCCTTCATGCCTCGGCCGCCCGAGACGATGATGTCGGCCTCGGTCAGCTCGACCTTGCCGCCCGCGCTCTTAACGACCTCGCGGACTACCGTGCGAATGTCGGCGTCCTCGATGGCGACGGCGACCTTTTCGACGTCCGCGCTTGCGCCGGCATCCGGCTCGCCGGGTGAAAGCACATTGGGCCTGATCGTGGCCATTTGCGGCTTGGCGTTGCAGACGACCGTGGTGATGGCTTTTCCAGCGTACACCGGCCGCGTGAACACGAGCCTGTTTTCGCCGTCGATCTCGATGCCGGTGCAGTCCGAGCACATGCCGACGCCCAGCTTCGCGGCCACGGCGGGCCCCAGGTCTTTTCCGACCGCGGAATTGCCGAACAGCAACACCGAGGGCTCGTTCTGTTTCACCATCTCGACGACGACCTTGGCATAGGCGTCGGGATTGTACGTTTCAAGTTTCGGGTCATCGGTCAGGTAGACCTTCTTTGCGCCCATGCCCGCAAGTTCGTTTGCGAGCGATTCGATGCCGGACCCAAGCAGAACGGCCCCGACATCCTCGCCGAGTTTCGCGCCGATATCCTTAGAGGCGTTCAGCATTTCGCTGACGACCTTGATGATCTTGCCGTCGCGCGTCTCAGCAAATACCCATACTCCGCTCATAGCGTCTTCTCCTTGAAATTTATATGAACCGGCGTCATCTTCAGATTACCTTTGCCTCCTCGCGGAGCAGCCTGACGACTTCCTTTGCCGCTTCTTCGGGTTCGCCTTCGACAATGCGACCGGCGGCCCTTTCGGGCGGCGGCGCCATCGTGAGCACGGTTGTCTTCGCCCCGGCCTTGCCGACCTCATCGGGCGAAGCGTCTATGTCGGCCGGCGCCTTGGTCTCGAGAGGCTTTTTCTTCGCCTTCATGATTCCCTTGAGAGAAGCATAGCGCGGCTCGTTCAGCCCCTTCTGGCACGTGATGACCGCCGGAAGCGGCAATTCGACGACCTCCGAGCCGCCCTCGATCTCCCTGTGGGCCACGGCCTTGCCGTCCTCGAGTTCGAGGCTGGTGACGACGGCCGCATGCGGAATTCCGAGTTCTTCGGCGACGCGGACGCCAACCTGATGGTGGTCGTTGTCGATGGCCTGTTTGCCGCCGAGTATGAGGTCATAATCCATCTTCCGGATCGCCTTTGCGAGCGCAACGGCCGTCGAGTGCGCGTCGCCGCCGAGGAACGCGGCATCGTTGAGATGAACGGCCCTGTCGGCGCCCATCGCGAGACCCGTGCGAAGCGCCTCGCCCGCCTTGTCCCATCCGAGCGTAAGCAGGGTGACCTCTCCCTCGCCCTTGGCCTCCCTGATCTTCAGGGCCTCCTCGAGCGCGTACTCATCGTACGGATTTATGACGTACGTCACGCCGTCCGTACTGATGCTCGGTTCGTCCGACTTCACCCTGACTTTCGTCTCCGTGTCGGGCACCTGTTTCAGAAGCACAACAATGTTCATTCCTATCCTCCTTCACACTCTTGCCGCGCGCGGAAAAGTCGCGTCACTTGTCCTGAAAATTCGCCTTCCGCTTTTCCAGAAACGCGCGAATACCCTCTGTTTTGTCGGCTGTCTCGCAGATTTCGCCGAAAACCTTCGCCTCGAGCGCCAGCCCCTCGGGCAGGCCTGCATCCAGACCGCCTCCTATCGCACGCAGGGCGGCCCGGATAGCGGGCATGCCTTTCGTCGCGATCTTCTTGGCCAGCGCACGCGCCGTCTCCTCGAGCTTGTCACCGGGAACGACGGCATTCACCAGTCCGAGCCGGCGAGCCTGTTCGGCATCGATCATATCGCCCGTGAGGATCAGCTCGGTAGCCTTGCTGGCGCCCACGATGCGCGCGAGCCGCTGCGTTCCG
Organism: uncultured bacterium; assembly: GCA_965369575.1. GTDB lineage: Bacteria > Abyssobacteria > SURF-5 > SURF-5 > SURF-5 > CBDUSG01. The sequence continues at coordinate 2,345 of CBDUSG010000546.1, forward strand.
CCAAAGCCCGGAATCAGCCCGAGATTTATCTCAGGCTGGCCCAATTTGGCGGCCTCGGATGCGATGCGTATGTGGCACGCCATCGCAAGCTCGCAGCCTCCGCCGAGCGCCATCCCGTTTATCGCGCAGATGACCGGCTTGGTCAACTGCTCGATCTTGTCGAGCACGCGCTGCCCGTTGGCCGCCAGTTTTTCGCCCTCGGCGGCGTCAGTTATTTTATCGAGCTGATTGATGTCGGCGCCGGCGACGAAAAAGCGCCCCGCTCCGGTGATTATGATGGCCCTGACACCCTTATCCGAGGCTGCCGAGTATATCGCGGCCTCGATGTCGCTCAGGACGGCGTCGCTCAACGCGTTGGCGGGCGGGTGATCGATGGTGAGAGTTGCAGCATTTTCCTCGACACTCACGTGGACGTATTTCAACTCAGCCATGGCGGCTCCTTTTCGCGATTTGCCGGGTGGCGGCCCCGGGGAGGGCCCATGCGACATCCGGAACATCTCGCTGCTTACGCAAAACAAGCCGTAGCAATACGTTATGCGTCATAGCCAGCCGGGATCGGTCATCGCTTCCCCTCCGGCATTTTCGACATGAAGGGGCAGAACCCGGCGGGCGCAAATCCGGGTCGTCCGGGACTGAAAAAGCGGCTGACAGCACCCTTGTGTCGTGTCAACTGTATATTGTCGGTCTCAGAGTCCTGTATGTCGTCCAGGGCGACTCGCCCCATATG
>CBDUSG010000547.1:0-3062 GCA_965369575.1 uncultured bacterium
CGTCGAGCTTGCCGTTGTCGAAGCGCACCGTCGCGGACTTGCCTTCGAGCGAGACTTTGACGTCCTCGACGCCGGGCAGCTTGTGCAGCGTGTCGGTCACTCTTCCGACACAGTGGTTGCACGTCATTCCTTTGATTGAGATTTTTTCAGTCGCCATGCCGATCCTTCTCCTTGTCTTTCGCTCCGTTCTCCTGGGCGATGACGCCGGTTATTATGGGGGTGAGCCTGCCGCGGTTTGCAAGGCGTTGTCCCAGCGTGCGTGATACGAGAAAGCCCGCCGTCAATCCGGCTGCGGCCCCGATGCCGCCCCATAGCTCTGTCGAGGCGGGCGCCGCGGCATAAAAGCCAATGAGGGCTCCGGCGACAAGGCCCGCGAGCGGTACTACATAGGCCAGGAAGGACGCCGCGACGATCTTGCCGCCTGTAAGCTCGATCCGGACACGCAGCCCCGGCGCGACGCCGATGGGGTCGGCGACCTCGATGATCCTGCCTCCATCCGAGGCCGGCAGGCAGCTCGAGGCAAGCTCGCATTGCGAGCACATCCCGCCGGGCGAGACCTCGACTCTCGCACGACCGGCGCGGGTTTCGAGCACCGTTCCAATTTCAGTTTCTACGGGTGTCATTGATTATGGCTCTCTTCCGGCTCAGGCCTTGAATTTGAATAGTAACTGGATTATCTCGTCGAGCTTGGCGTCCTGCTCGCGCTCCGAGCCTGTGCGGACGGCTGTGGCGACACATCCCTGCAGATGTTTTCTCAGGATGTTGGCCTCGACGCGCTTGACGGCGGCCTCGACGGCCTGCAACTGATGGAGGATATCGATGCAATAGCGACCCTCCTCGATCATCCTTTGCACGCCGCGAATCTGGCCCTCGATTTTCTTCAGCCGAGTCATTTGCTCTGTGTGCGTGGTAACGGTTGTCATATCATTCCTCGCAGTTCAGCCGCATTCATCCAGCCGGGGTAATTATACCATACCCCCCTAAGGTATGCAAGTCCCCAGGGCATGGGAGCCGGCGGGCCGTCCATAACTTGCTGATCTCGCTGACGTTACCTATGCATCGGCCCGGCGAGCTAAAGGGGACGCAGCATGAGGAATGATCCCGGGATAAGGCGGGGTTTTGTGAATGCGCAATGGACGCTCGGCGCGAACGACCTCATCGATGCGATCGAAATATTCGGCGAATACAACCTGCAGAGCGTCGCCGAAAAAATCAGATACGACGTCCTCATCCTTGCGGGTGAAAAGGACTACTTTGTGCCGGTCGAGCAGGTGTATCAGTTCGAGCGAGGGCTGACGAGCGCGCGCAGCGTGACCACCCGCGTCTTCACCGAAGATGAAGGCAAACACGAGCATTGCCGGCTCGGCGCCGCAAATCTCTTTCACGGCGCTCTCTTCGACTGGATCGCGGAGAAGTTTGCGGGCGATGTTGCGGCGTCGACTGGAGGCCTCGTTCATCTGCGAGGCATGGCCGGGTTCACACATTCATTCCCGTCGGGGCGGCTGGCGGAGCCGCCGCTGCATCTCCCCGCTTGACAAGAACGGCTCCGATCCAATATCATTTGCAGGGCGTTTTCCCGGAATTCCCCACCTCTCTTGCGCACCCCGTCACATAATCGATGTCGCAAGAGCGAGGCAGATTCCAGACCAGTCAAGAAACCAGGCAGTCATATTTATGGATGTAGATTCGTTGTCCAATAAACGAGTGCAGCGGTTGTTCACGGTCCTTTTGGTGACCGCGGCTTTTATTTCGGCTCCGCCACCCGCTGGCGGCCAGGAACTCGAGGTCGAACCGGCCGAGGCCGAGTGGATTTCGCCGATTCAGAAGGCCGGGGACGCGTGGGAGGACTGGCCGCATTCTGAGAATTTCAAGATAACGCTCGAATATCGCAACTACTCGTCCTTCGAGGGCAAGAGCCGCGGCGACGACCGCGATTCCATCAATGAGGGTCGCCTGAGAATCGAGTACGACCGTGACGTCGGCGAGAACATGCGCCTATATCTCGACGCGCTGCTCCAGGCCGACGACGACGAGTTCACGCATGGAATCGTCGACGATTTCGAGGACGACGACCTGAGGCGGAACTACTTCAATTTTACCGAGGCGTTCCTTGACATCTACTTCACCGACTTCGATCTGCGCCTGGGAAAGCAGATAATAACGTGGGGCAAGGCCGATGCCGCCAACCCGACGAACAACATCAATCCGACCGACTACTCCAACCTGATCGACGACGAATACATCGGCGTCGTTGCAGGCAATCTCAACTATTATTGGAACGACTGGAGCCTGCAGCTCGTCGCGGTCCCCGGCTTTACGCCGACACGTATCCCTCCCGTCGACACGCGCTTTTCGCTGATCCCACCCGGCGGTATCGTTGTGATCGAGGACCCGCTGCTGCCTTTTCCGCTTAACGTTCCGATAGAGGAGCCGGTGCTCCCGTCGAACACGACCGACAACATCCAGTTCGGCGCGCGCCTGCAGACGTCATACAGCGGCTGGGACTTTTCGGTGAGCTATTACGACGGCATAAACGACATCCCCGCGCCGACAGTGCGTTTGGTGCAGACCTCGCTTCCCGTCGAAATCCCGGAGGCGATCGTGCCCGTCTATCACAGGTACCGGGCCGTGGGCGGCGACTTCGCCACGACATTCGACCGCTGGGGTTTTCATGGAGAGGCGGCCCACCTTGTTTTCGACGGTGACACGGAAGATTCCCGCCTGCAGTACGTCATCGGCCTCGACTACACGAGAAGCGACATCTGGTTTGACCATGACATCTTTGTCATTGTAGAATACATAGGAGAAGACGTCACGAAGGAGGCGGAGGGAGGGTCCGCCTCGGGCTCGTCGCTCGACCGCGTCCTCGTAAATGCCATCGCGGCGAACATTACCTACGACATTACGGAATACACTAAAGTCGAGCTTCGGGGAGTTGCGGACTTATACCAGGGCAACGACTATTATATCCAGCCGCAGCTCGTGCATCAGATGACCGACGAGTTCGAGATCACCGTCGGTCTCGACATTCTCGGCGGGCCGCGCGATACGTTTTTCGGACA
>CBDUSG010000548.1:0-3059 GCA_965369575.1 uncultured bacterium
AAGTCTATATCGGCATGGACGTGGAGGTTGTGTTCGAAGACATAACCGACGAATGCGCTCTGCCGTTTTTCAGACCCGTGAAGAAGTAGGGAGCGACTTTCCCGGTATCCGCCGGGCCGCCAGGAAGGATTTGGAATCCGCATGCATAGGGGACGGTGAATCATGAGCGAATACGAAACAATACTGTATGAAATCGACAAAGCGAACGAGGCCGTGCGCCGGATCACGATGAACAGGCCCGAGAAGTACAATGCCATAAACAGGGAGATGTCGATGGAACTCATCGACGCATTCCGAAAGGTGCGCGACATTCCTTCTGTTGGTGTTGTCGTTTTTTCGGGCGCAGGCAAGGCATTCTCAACCGGCGGCGACCTCGAGGTTTTCCCTTCCCTGGCCGAGCATCAGGCCTCCATGAACTGGATGGCGCACGTTGGTCACGATGTCCAAAGGGCGATTACAGACTGCGAGAAAGTCGTCATCGGAAAGATCAACGGCCATTGCCTGGCGGGCGGCCTGGAGCTTGCGCTTTGCTGCGATCTCCTCTACGCGAAAGAGTCCGCCAGGATGGGCGCGACCGAGATCAACATGGGCATCCTGCCGGGCTGGGGCGGAACGGCTAGATTGCCGCGGAGCATGCCGATTTTCCGAGCCCGCGAGATCGTCTACAGCGGCCGCAAAGACTACACGGCGAAAGAGATGTACGAAATGGGCCTCCTGACCCGTGTTTTCAAGGACGACGAATTCGAGGATAGATTCGAGGAAGTTGTCGCCAACATCGGCTCGAAGAAACCCATCGCGCTTCGCATGGCGAAGGAAATAATGGCGAGATCCGCCGAGGGCGGCAGTATTGAGACCGCCCTGGCCGTGGAGCGCAACGGCATACAATGGCTTATTTACAGCCCGGACCTCCAGAGCATGTTTGACATGTATCGGGAGACACCCAGTCAGTTGACGAAGGACCAGAGGGAAAGCAACATTGCATCCGATGCCACGGGATGATCGCGCATCAGAGGAACAATCCCGGCGGCGCCCCGCGAGAAAGGGTGTACACAAATGGATTTCGGATTGACCGAAGAACAGCGAATGATTCGCGAGACGTTCGAGAAGTTCTGCAAGAAAGAGCTTAGCAAAGAATATGTCGCGTGGATGGACGAGAACGTCGATTTCCCGCCGGACGAACTCTGGCAAAAATTTGTCGATATCGGATTGTTCAGGTCAGCGGTTCCCGAAGAATACGGCGGTGTGGCAATCGGCGGAATGGTAGAGGCGATGATCGCGTTCGAGCCTATCTGCAAGGCATCCATGTCGGTTGCACTCGCAGTGGGCACGACGACGGGGTTCGGTGTCCGTTTCATTGCGGACATGGGCACCGATAAAATGAAGGAAGAGCTTTTGCCCCAGCTCGCGGAAGGCAAGCTCAAGATGTGCATGGCGCTGACCGAGCCCGCAGGCGGGACTGATATCCTTGGCGCGGTTTCCACGTTTGCCAGGGATGACGGCGATAGCTGGGTCATCAGCGGGGAGAAGATGTTCATCACGGGCGCGCACGTATCGGACTATCTGATTACCATCTGCAAGACCGAAAAGGACGCCAAGCCGAGCAAATCGCTGAGCGTTCTTCTTGTGCCCGCGAAGGCCGAGGGCATAACCATAACCAAAATCCCGAAGATAAGCTGCCATCACTGCGATTCGGTCGGTATATCGTTTGAAGATGTGGTCATTCCCAAAGAGAACCTGCTCGGCACACGCGGAAACGGATGGTACGAAATGCTCAACGTCCTGAACCCCGAACGCATCGGTGTTGCAATGATGGGGGTCGGTCTCATCGCAGCCGCCTATGAAGATGCCTTTGAATATGCCCAACAAAGGGAAGCATTCGGCGGACCGATCAGCAGGTTCCAGATACTGCAGCACTATCTGGCGGATATGTACATCAACCTGGAAAATTCGAGAAATCTAACATATAAATCCGCGTGGTTGTGCGATCAGGGCATGCCGTACCACCTGGAGGCCACCATGGCGAAGCTCGTCGCCGCTCAGGGCGCCTTGCACGCGGGCACATACGGCGCCGAAATACTGGGAGGATATGGCATTTGCATGGAGTATCCCATGCAGCGGTATCTGAGAGACGCGCTGCAGATACAGTTCTCGCCCATCTCCAACGAAATGAGCAAGAACATGCTCATGCAGTTTCAGGGTTTCCCGAAGTCATGGGCGTGACCGGTCCAAAGAGACTCGGAGACTCTTAGTCATAAGGGAAGGAAGAAAGCATGCTGAGGGAAGAATATGATGTTGTTATCGTGGGCTCCGGACCCGCCGGAGCGGCCGCTGCAAGGGCCCTGACCGGACACGGCCTGGACACAGTCATTATAGAAAGAGCCAGGCTTCCGCGCTACAAGATGTGCAGTGGCATGCTGTTTCCGAGCGCCTTGCCGATTATTGCGGAAGACTTCGGCGACATTCCGGAAGAAATCATTTGTGAGCCCCGGCATTTCCTTGGCGCGCGCGTGTGCCTGACGATGGATGCCCTCTTCGTTGAGATGCCATTGGACGCCATGGCCGGCGAGGACGCAATATCAGGTGATCTGACCATAAACGCAAAGAGGCCCGAGTTCGATCACTGGCTGTGTCGCCAGAGCGACGCGTCGATCATCGATCAATGCGCATTCAAGGGGTTCCGCGAGCAGGGTCATATCACGGTGACCGTGAACCACCGCGGAAACGAGGCGGAGATCAAAACGAAATATCTGGTCGGCGCCGATGGCGCCATGTCGAGTGTGCGAAGGGCGGTATCGAAAGATTTTGACAAAGGGCTCCGGCTGATTCCGAACTACGAAGAATGGTATATCGGCACAATCGATCTTGAGCCCGGCTGGTTCTACATGTTTTATGACAGAAAGATCACGGGCTTCTTTGCCACTCTCATCCATAAGGACGGCATGATTATCGCCGTGACAGGCGCAGAGCAAAAAGAATCGGTAAAAGAATATTTCGAGGAATTCAGAAAGTTTCTCGAGGAAAGGCATCGACTGAAGGTGGAAGAGACCGTGAAGAGTCAT
>CBDUSG010000549.1:0-3057 GCA_965369575.1 uncultured bacterium
AAGAATTTTTTTCTGCCGGTTACCATCTTTTATCCCGTGGGATCTCTTCTTCTGGGCACGCTATTCTCACGGGAACTGAAGCATAAGCGAGCGGAGGAGGCGCTGAGCGAAAGCAATAGGAGATTGTTGAGAGCACAGCGCGTCTCCAAAATGGGCTTCTTGGGTTGGAATCTGAAGACCAACGACATGTATTGGTCTGAGCAGATCTACCGTCTCTACGGGGTCGACCCGGAGGATACTAGTGCTAGCATTGACCTGACGATGGATCTGGTGCATCCGGACGATCTGGAATTCGTGGAAAAGAGCCTTAAGTTGGCCCTTGACGGTGAAAAGGAATATGACATCGATCACCGGATGGTGCGCTCCGACGGGAACGTGATATGGGTACATGCACAAGCGGAGTTTGTACGGGATGCGGACGGCGAGCCGGAAAGCCTCCTCGGGACTGTCGTCGATATCACCGACCGCAAGCAGGCGGAGGAGGCGCTGCATCTGGCAAACCAGCTAATGCAGACGAGCGTGGACCAGATGCCGATCTCTTACATTGTTTGGGAGAAGGATTTCCGAGTATTAGAGTGGAACCCGGCCGCCGAGCGGATTTTTGGATACACAGAGGCCGAGATGCTGGGCAAATCCGCCATGGAATACATTGTGCCCGAAGAGGTCCGCCCCCAGGTTGGAGAAGTCATAGCGCAACTGCTCGCGGGAGAAAAAGCGAGCTATTCGGAAGACGGCAACAATATTCGCAAAGACGGCAGCATCATCACGTGTCACTGGTATAACACCCCGTTGAAAGACAATGATGGCAATGTCTTTGCGGTTCTTTCCATGACCATCGACGTCACCGAGCGCAAGAGGACCGAGGAGGAGCTAAAGCGTATTGAATGGCTTTTGACAAAAAGCGTGACGCCAAAATCGGTTGATCCATATGAGCCGCCGTACGGAAATCTTGTTGAACTGAACACTGCCCGCTTGATAGCGGATTCGGTCGGTGAAGATATTTTAGGAGACATTGCGGGCGACTACCTTGATTTGCTCGACACTTCCGGGGCGATATACGAGAAAAACGGGGATTATGCGCTTGGCATTTTTTCCTCGGGCTGGTGCAGGTTTCTTGACAAGGCATCGCGTAAACTCTGCTCCACAGATGATAATACTCAGGCGCTGAAATGCGGCAAGTGGTTGTGCCACGAGTCCTGCTGGACCAACGCATCAAAGATTTCCATTGAAAAGAACGAGCCGGTCGATATCGAATGTAATGGTGGAATCCGCCTGTTCGCGGTTCCGATCCAGGTGGGTGGAGAAATCGTCGGGTCCATAAATTTCGGATACGGCGATCCTCCCAAAGACCGGGAAAAGCTCGGAGAAATAAGTGAAAAATATGGTGTAAGCGAAGATGAGCTTATAGCTTTTTCTGGTTCATATGAATCTCGCCCATCGTACATAATAGATACCGCAAAAAAACGGTTACAGGCGTCTGCAAACTTGATAGCGGAAATCATCGAGCGCAAGCAGGCGGAAGAAGCACTATTGAAGAGCGAGAAAAAGTACCGCGCTCTAATCGAAACTACGGACACAGGTTATCTGATTGTCGATGGGGCCGGCAAAGTAATCGATGCGAATCCTGAATATATTCGCCTGACGGGTCATGAATCGCTGGAGCAGATTGAAGGCAGAAGTGTTGTGGAGTGGACAGCGGAGCACGACCAGGAGAGAAACGCGAGAGAAGTGAAGAAATGTATGGAGCAAGGGTTTGTGAGAAATCTGGAAATAGACTACGTCGATAATAAAGGAATGATTACGTCCATCGAGGTCAATGCACAGGTTGTTGAAACGGAAACCGGGCAGCGGATCCTATCGCTGTGTCGTGACATCACCGAGCGCAAGCGGGCGGAAGAAGAAAAGGAGAAGCTCCAGGCGCGACTCCGGCAGGCCGAAAAAATGGAGGCCCTCGGGACTCTTGCGGGAGGCGTGGCGCATGACCTCAACAATATCTTGAGCGGGATTACCGGCTATCCGGAACTGCTGCTTCTCAATCTTCCTCAAGACAGTCCCTTGAGAAGTCCTCTCCAGAGGATACAGGATTCCGGTAATAAAGCCGCGGCCATTGTTCAGGACATGCTGACTTTGGCCAGGAGCGGAGTCCCGATCGCAGATGTGGTAAGCATAAATGACATGATCTCGGAGTATTTGAAATCCCCCGTATGGGAGAAAATGCAGGCATTCCATCCGGATGTTCGATTGAAAACCGAGCTTGAAGCAGAGTTGATGAATATAAAGGGGTCCCCCACGCATCTCTCCGAGATAGTGATGAATCTGGTCTCCAATGCGGCTGAAGCGATGCCCTCCGGAGGACAGCTCCTGATAGCGACGGCAAACCGGTATCTGGACAAACCGATAAAGGGTTACGATAATGTTGAGGAAGGCGAATACGCTATTCTTTCGATTTCTGATACGGGCGTTGGGCTGACACCCGAAGACGCAGAGAGGATATTCGAGCCGTTCTATACCAAGAAAGCGATGGGCAGAAGCGGAACGGGATTGGGGGCCACGATTGTATGGCGTACGGTCAGAGACCATGACGGATATATTGACATCCAGAGTGAGAAAGGGAAGGGAACGACATTTACACTCTATTTCCCGATAACCAGAGAAGAAGCATCCGAGACCAGGTCCGGCGTTTCCATCGAAGAATATATGGGAACCGGACAATCAATCCTCGTTGTAGATGATGTTAAGGAGCAGAGGAAATTGGCCGGCGGAATGTTGGAAACGCTTGGTTATTCCGTCAAATCGGCTGCAAGCGGTGAGGAAGCGATTGAGTATCTGGAATCTAATTCCGTGGACCTGCTGGTCCTGGATATGATCATGGAGCCGGGGATCGACGGCATGGAAACATACAAGAGGATTGTCAAGCTGCATCCGGGCCAGAAAGCGATCATCGCCAGCGGTTTCTCCGAATCCGACAGCGTCAAAGAAGCCCAGGCATTGGGCGCCGGGGCTTACATCAGGAAGCCATACACCATAGAGAAAATCGGTTTGACCATCAAGGCTGAA
>CBDUSG010000550.1:0-3052 GCA_965369575.1 uncultured bacterium
GCCGCCCAAACAGAAGACCCCTAAGAAAGAGGCTGCAAAGAAGAAGGCTACGAAAAAGAAGGCCGCAAAGACAAGAGCGACGACGAAGAAAACCGCAAAAAGGAAGAAATAAGAAGACAGCCGTATGAAGCGTTTTTATTTGCGCATTTCAATTCCAGCCGCTATCCTCATAATCCTGGGCGTTCTGCTTTATTCCTATTCTGATATACTGCTCTGGAGGTATACGCTTTGGAGGTTGGGTGTTATGCAGCCGAGTCATTCCGTGATTGTCGCTGAAAACGTGATGGTACCGATGCGCGACGGCGTGCGGCTGGCGGCCGACGTGTACCGGCCCGACGTGCCCGGCAGGTTCCCCGTCGTCGTGACGCGTACGCCGTATGACAAGCGCAATCCCGAGCACAAGTACGAGTTCGTCGCGCGGCTGCTTGCGTCGCAGGGGTTCGCGTGCGTCATCCAGGACGTGCGCGGCAAGTTCGCCTCCGAGGGCGACTACTATCCCTACATGAGCGAGGCCGAGGACGGCCACGACACGTTCGAGTGGGCGGGCGCGCAGGAGTGGTCGAGCGGCAGCGTCGGCACGTACGGCTTCTCGTATTGGGGCTCGACGCAGTGGCTGCCCGCGCCCTACCAGAGCGAGCGCCTGAAGGCGATGGTACCCATCGTCACCGGCCAGGGCGTGTACGAGCGCTGGATATACAACGGCATCTTCCGCTGGAACGATGTATTGTTCTGGCACTTCGGCAACACGTGCCGCACACACCGCGAACTCGACGGCGTCGACATCGACGAGGCCGTCCGCAGCCTGCCGCTGATCGACGCGGACAAAGCGCTCGGCGTCGATCTGCCCGCGTTCAACCATTGGATTCAGCATCCGACACCCGACATGTACTGGGACCAGATTCGGGTCGACGACAAGGTCGACAGGATCAAGGCGCCCGCGCTGCTGATCGACGGCTGGTACGACTACTATCTCGACTCGATGCTCGACGATTACAACCGAATGAGATTCGAGGGCGGCAGCGACGAGGCGCGCTCGAGCCAGATCATCATCGGGCCGTGGACACATGAGAGCGTCTCGGAGTTCGACGACGTCGATTTCGGGAACGAGGCCGATTTCATGCTGCAGATAAAGACGCTGCTGCGATGGTACGGCCACTGGCTCAGGGGAGACGACAACGGCATAACGAGCGAGGGCCCGATCAAAATATTCGTCATGGGCAGGAACGAATGGCGAACCGAAAACGAATGGCCGCTCGCTCGAACGCGCTATGTGAAATATTACCTCCGCAGCGCGGGCCGCGCCAACACATCAAGCGGCGACGGCGAGCTCAGCGTCGATACGCCCGAGGACGATCCGCCCGACCATTTCGTGTACGATCCCGCCGATCCGGTCCCGTCCGTCGGCGGCACGTCGATCTACGGCGCGGCCACACCGGGCCCCAGAGATCAGCGCGAGGTCGAGCGGCGCAACGACGTACTCGTGTACTCGACGGGCACGCTCGATGAGGACGTCGAGGTGACCGGCCCCGTGCGCCTAGTGCTGTATGCGGCCTCGTCCGCGAAGGACACCGATTTCTCCGCCAAGCTCGTCGACGTCTATCCCGACGGCAAGGCGATAAACATTCAGGCCGGCATGGTGCGCGCGCGTTACAGGGAATCGTTCACCGAGCCGTCGTTTCTCGAAAAGGGGGTTGCCTACGAGTTCGACATAAAGGTGGGCTCGACAAGCAATGTCTTCAAGAAAGGCCACAGGATCAGGCTCGAGGTCAGCAGCTCGTATTTTCCGGAGTTCGGCCGCAACCTGAACACCGGCGCCGAGATCGGCATGACCTCCGAGATGGTCACCGCCGACCAGACGATCTACCACGACACCGGGCGCCCCTCGCATTTGATCCTGCCGATCATTCCGCGCGAGGAATAGCCTTGGGCGTCCGGAGCGCCGGTCCGGCGAGATGCGATTGCTCTGGCGGCAGGCGTCCGCGAGCGTATTGTCCACGGATATCGCTGATTTTCGGCGATCATCGCGCCTATTGCGGTGTTTTCCCGCGGATCGGGTCCATTTGCGGACCGCCATTTCCGAGGAATTTTACCCGCCCGTGAGATATATCTTGACGAGGCGCATGAATTATGGTAATATTATGAATATAATTCATTAACGCGCCGACCGATCCTTCCGGGATCGGCGCCTTATGAAACAATTACATGGCTCATACTCGCTTGACATTTGCCGTTACGCCATACCCTGTCATTCCCGCGAAGCATGTCCTCGGCGGAGCCTGCCCCCGACTACGATCGGGGGATCTGGGAGCGGGAATCCATTGGATTCCCCGGTCAAGCCGGCGAATGATATTATTATGCGCTCTCTCTTCGTGTGCATGCATCCTCGGAATCGGTACATCCTTGACCTTGGGCCGGGACAAATACTCTTTGTATGGCGTGGAATCAAGCTCAGAATACGTCCGCAGCGTCTATGATAGGATACACGAGGATGCACTACGAAGTCGCCGCCGACATGAGATGCTCCGCATCTTTCCTGTCATTCCCGCGGAGGCGGGAATCCATAAAGAGGGAAAGGCAGATTTGCGGCGAGTCGCCGCCGCGAATTTGACGGGGCGGCGGCGCGATAGATGGGATTAGGCAGGCATAGATTGATCGCGGGAATGATATTACGAGGATTTTGCAACGGGCTTTCGCAGCCGGGGAGACAACTATGTCCGATTTCAGGGTCACACGTCGGCAGTTTCTGAAGGCAAGCGGCGCGGCAACTCTTGCGCTCTCGCTGGATTCTCTGGGCTTTTTGGGCGGGAGCGCGCAAGCTACCGAGAAGGTGTTCCAGAAGTGGGAGTACAAGAATTGGGAGCACCTGCATCGGGACGAATGGAAATGGGACAAGGTCACCTACGGCACGCATCTTGTGGATTGCTACCCCGGCAACTGCCTGTGGCGCGTGTACACCAAGGACGGCGTCGTCTGGCGCGAGGAGCAGGCGGGCAAATACCCCACAATCGACTCGACCGGCCCCGACTGGAACCCGCGCGGCTGCCAAAAAGGG
>CBDUSG010000551.1:0-3040 GCA_965369575.1 uncultured bacterium
CGAGCGCCTCCCCGACATCATCAATGGAACGGCCGGTCACCGCGGCCATGTCCTCGGGCAGGGCCGGCGTTTCCAGTAGCAGCCTCGCCTCGTCCTCGTCGGCCAGCATGGCAAACAGGCGCTTGATTCGTTCGGAGTGACCCATCATGATTCTGTCGGCCAGTTCCTGGTATAGATCTCTTTCACTCATGCTCTGCCTCCCTTGCGATGGCGTCTTGTATTGACGGAATGTCTGTCGATTTCGAGGATCGGACAGCTATGATTGTATCAGATTACGGGTGGAATATTAAGCGCCTGCCGTCCACCATGGCGCCGCACGCCCAAGCCCCGGCCCGACTTTCCGACCTCCTGATTTCTTTAATAGATATCCCGTCGCCGCTTTTGCCGCGGGGCTCGGAATGCAACCACGTTGAGGGTCACCCGCGTGACAGGCAGGTCCGCTTCTGAGCCACGCCCTCTTAACCTCGCATTTTTAACTTTTCATTTTTCGCTTGACAGATTCAGGTTAGTGTTGTATTCTATATATAGGTGGATTGTTCCATCTATATAGCCTAAATAGGAGAGCGCCCAATGGCAAAGAGGGGCAGAAAGAGCATAGCAAAGGAAAGGCGCGCACAGATTTTGGACGCGTTTCACACGTGCGCCGCGAGGAACGGGTTGGAGAAGGCCTCGCTCAGGGAGGTGGCCGAGGAGGCAGGGCTGCCGGTCAGCAATCTGCATCATTATTTCAAAGACCGGGACGAGATGGTCAGCGAATTGGTGAAACGAATAGTGGGGGGGATCATGGAGGGTCATCAGGACGAGGCCCTCAGCACAAAGGCCCCCCAGCGCCGTTTCAGGAAAACTATTGATTATCTTTTCAGTCCAAGAACCATTCAGTTGGAGGATGGCAGCCTTTTCTACGACTTCTGGTCCTCGGCCCACCGAAGCGAGACGGTGCACCGGACATTTCAAAAACTGATACAGGATCAGCGCCGGGTTTTCAGGGAAATCCTGCTTGAGACGGACGAATTCTCAGGTCTTGCCGATACGGAGATGAGCGAGATTGCAAACATTATCATCGCCCTTGTAGAAGGCAGCTATTACTTGATGGATATGGACGGCGAGAATGTGTCTCCGAAGAGGATGGCTCGTCTCACGAGGAGATTCATTGAGCTCTACGCGGAGGAAAAGGGCCGGGAGAAGGCGCGGAGAGCCGCTGCTCCCGAGCCTACCCGCCGCGGCGGAAATCAGCATGCATAGGGGCCGCAACGATCGATATTCTTCGTATTAGTGTCGGGTCAACCGTATATTGCCGGTCTCAGAGTCCCGCAAGTTGTCCAATGGAGAGAGCCCGCCATGACTGATGCCAGAACCTATCACGGCAGCGCGACGCCGGATAATCCTTTGTCGGACGCCGATGTGGATGCGATCATCAATGCAACCTTTCAGCTTATGCGCGAGATCGGCGTGAAATTCGATCCGCAGGCCAGGGCGATGGGTTTATTCTCCGATGCCGGATGCGACATCTCGTCGGATGGAATAGTCAAATTTCCTGAAGAACTGGTGCGAAAATCCATCGATTCGGTCGGCAAAAGCGTTAAGCTCTGGAATCGATCCGGGTCGGAACATATCGAATTCAGCGATGGACACACGATCCTCATGGCCGGCGTTACGTGTCCCAATGTAATAGATACCGGGACCGGCGAACAAAGGCCCGCCACCGCCGAAGACATCGCAACGATAACGAGAGTGGCCGACGCCCTTGCCGACGTCGATGGAGTGTGTCTGCCATGCAAGATGTCGGAGCGGCCGGATGTTTACGGACAGATACAGGAGTGCGCGATTCTGGTCGAGAACACAAGCAAGCCATTGACATATCTTTGCGAGGACAAGGCGCCCCTCGAGGCCGCCGTCGAAATGGCCGCCGCGATCAGGGGAGGGGCCGGACAACTCAGAGAAAAACCGTATTTCTGCTTCATGGTCACACCTCTGTCACTCTATTATGCGGAGCAACATATCGATCACATCTTCCTATGCGTCGAGAATGGGATTCCGCTGTTTCCATGTACCACAAACATCGGCGGCGCGTCCGCGCCCATAACCATTGCGGGAAATATCGTGCACTGTCTGGCCACGGATTTAGCGTGCATCGTGCTTACACAGCTTATCGAGGAGGGCGGTTTCTGCACCTGCGGCTCGATTCCCGTTTTCATGGACCCGGCGACCGGCGAGATCGGCGGCTTTCCGGAAATGGCCCTGGCCGAAGCGGCCAGGACGCAGGTTCTGCGCTCGCTGGCCCTGCCACCATGCGGCGGCACGGCGGGCTCGTGCGCGGGCAGAAAGGAGTTCGACAGATATAACGCCTGTGTCGCCACCGCGACAATGCTGGAGACCGCATACAGCCGGCCGGGCTATTGCTGGTGCCTGGGTTCAATCGACACGCTCATGACGTTTTCGCTGCACGCGCTGCTATACTGCAACGAATTGGCGGGCTGGCTCCGGCGCGTCTGGGAAGGAGTCCGGGTCGACGGCGACACCTTGGCGTTGGATGTCACTCGCTCGGTCGGGCCGGGCGGCGACTATCTGGCGGAGATGCACACTGCCAGGCATTGCAGGACCGAACTCTGGAATCCGAAGTATTTCCGGTTCGCATGGGAAGAAGGGAATGAAAACAAGAAAGGCCTCATGGCGGTGATAGACGAAGACCTGCGAAGAATCCTGAATGAACACCATCCCGAGTCTTTGCCTGATTCGGTCAAGAAACAGATCGAAGCGATCCTCAAGAAATACGGCGTTTCCTGAAAATGGGGCTTAGCGAGACAGGTCTCTCATTGAATGCCGTCCCGGTTCTGAAAGGAGAGGGAAGATGGAAAACAGAAAAGTGATTATCATAGGCGCCGGCATCGGCGGCATTTCGGCGGGCTACTGGCTCTCCCAGAGGGGCTTCGAGGTAGAGATTCTCGAGGCCGCGGATCGGCCGGGCGGTCGACTGGCGACCTTGGAACACAATGGGGACAAGGTCGACGTCGGAGCGCAGTTTTTCCATTCCAACTATCGC
>CBDUSG010000552.1:0-3035 GCA_965369575.1 uncultured bacterium
AGCAGGCCGACCGATGGCGTGCCGGCCTCGTAGAGCTCGGCGGAAATCCCCCGCGACTTGCCGCGGAGTTTTTTTACGACCCACTGAGGGATGATGACGCTTCGCCGATAATCGTTGTGCACGATGCTGGATTTGACGATCCCGTTTACGTTTTCGTTTCTCGAGGTCACGATCAGCCTTGGTGACGGCAGTTCCGAGAGCTTGAAAGAAAGGTCTTCCTGCGGAATGAGTTCGCGGCCCACGTGCTCTATCGAGACGAGGAGCGCGACCTTTGGCAAAAGGTCGTCGCGATGGCGCTCGGCGAACTCCCTCTCGCCGAGACGGCCGAGGGTGTGTCCGCCGACGGCCAGAAAGATGACGCCGCGTTCGAGCGGGCGCTGCGCTGCGATCTCGGAAAAATGTTTGGCGAGCGCGAGCATGACCGATACTCCCGAGACATCCTGCACCGCATTGGCAAACGGCGCGTCATGGTGCCCCATGACGATATAATACTCATCCTTCGTGCCGGGCAGTGTCGCGTAGATGTTGAATGTCTCCGAACGTCCGAGCTCGGAGTCCATCGTCATCCTGCCGACGACGTCCTCGCGCTCGAGCCATTTTTTGACGATGCGCGAGTTTTTCGGGCTGACCCAATATCCCGGTATCTTTTTGCTGACACCGTGATTCATCTGCGGGCAGAACCTGTCAGTCTCCCACTGCAGGCCTGAAAGCAGACCGACCATCCCGACCGCGCCCCTCTTCACGGCCTCGTCGTGGATGATCCGCTCGTGCTTGGTCTCGACGTTGAGCTGTGTGTAGCCGTCGGGGACGCTGCCCGCGGGATCGTGGAAAAAGAACGCCGATTTGTAGGCGGACCAGTTTTGCTCCTTCATCTCCTGGTCGAAGACGACGATCTTGCCCCGTAGATCATGCTTATCGATATCGTGGCCCTCGCCTACGTAGACCAGCTCGGCCTCGACACCTTCGGGCGGAGTCGCGGCCGGAAACGGAATGTGAAATGTGGGCAGCTCCATCTCCTCGCCGGTTTTGCGGTCCTTCAGCGAGAGGCTCCAACCACGGACGAGTGAGGTCTCGACGGCGAGCGGCTCCGGCTCGGCGGGCTCGAGGCCGAATTCGCTGAATTTTTCGGTGATAAATGCGCGCGTACTCTCGTCGCCGTCGGTCGCCGGCCTGCGCGGGCCGAACGAGACGATCTGCTCGATCCATCCGAAGATCTCGTCGTTGCCGACCGTGATCTTCTCGGCGGTGATTTCAAAATCCGGGAACGATCTCAGCTGTTGCCTCATATAAACCAGCCCTCCGACAGCAAGCGCCAGAAGCGCGACTAAGCTGATGCAGGCTATTATGAGAATTTTCTTCATCTGAAGGCGGCTCCCTCGGGAATGAAAGCGGGGAGTATTCGTTTACCGCGACCGGTCGCCTCATATTATCCGAGAATCCGTTTCGGGTCAAGAACATTTTTTCTGGAAGGGCCGGGACGTTCCCGGCTCGAGCCCCGCCGATTCCATTGCGAGTGCCATTTTCTTGAAAACCGGAAACTAAAAGGAGTATCATGGTCTCCGTGAGATTTGGAAATCCCTTGGCGGAAGGGAACGACGGTTCTGCTCGCGGCACCCGCACCCGCCGACCACTGGGGTTGGAGAATCACTATGAATTCGCCTGGTGAACTCGGGCAGAATCAATATCGATTCATGTGGCTTATCTCGGCCCTTGCCCTGACCACCGGAAGCTGCGTGATAATCTATCATGCGATTCACTCGACCACCTATACCATCGACAGCTATTTCTATCTCGCGAAGGCCGGACAGCTGGCCCAAGGACACGGCCTGCGCACCACCTGGAACAGCGGGATCGACACCAAATTCTTCCCCGGATACTCTGTTTTTCTCGCGCTCTCGTTCCTGTTTACAGATTCGTACATCCCTATGCAGTTGATATGCTATCTGATGTGCGGCGCTTTAACGTATTTCATTACAAAGGAATTGGATGTCGAGCCGACCGAGCGCCTGCTGACCGTTACCGCTTTCGCGGTTAATCCCATTGTCATCAAGTGGTTATCCCTCCCCATGGCCGAGGGACTGGCAACGGCTCTCTCTCTATTGTCGGCTTGCTTCTTTCTTCGCGCCCTGAAGCGCGAGAGCCGCGGCCTGTTGCTCGTCGCATGCATGGTGGGAGGGGCGGCGGCAATCGTGCGGGTTGAGTCGCTTTTCCTTCTCGCCGTTTTTGGAGCGCTCGCCTTTCCGTACCGGGAAAAGCTCTCGCGACCGGTTCTGCTTGCGGGCGCGGCGCTTTTTGTCCTTCCACTGCTTGCATACTGGGTCCAGCTCAGGGTTCGGGCCGGAGAGAGCCCGGCCTATGTCGATGAGTTTCAGCGCAACTTCTTGCGTTTTGACATCCTCTCGAATTTCGCCTACAACGTGTGGGCGCCGTTCGGCTTTATGCATAAGTCGATAGATTTCAGCGATTCAGGCAAGCTTTCCGCCGCAACCGTGTCTGCCGGCGCGATCTGGCTATTGCTGGGAGAACTCGTGTTTGTCGGCGGCCTGATATTTTCGATTCTGGGTCGGCTGGGGCGAAGGCTGAGAATTATCGGCTTTCTGTTCCTGGCATACGCGATAGTTCACTCGCTCTGGTATTACCGGTACGAGAGGTTCATGTTGATGGCGGTTCCCTTGGCGGCGATGGTCTGGGCGGGGGCCGCCCATAAGTTCTTAGAATCAGCCGGCTCGAGCGGGAATAGGCGATACTGGTCTCTGATATTGCTGCAACTGCTCATTTTCGGGCCGGGCATATTCTTTGGAGACCGGTTCAGCGCGCAGCACGTGGTGGCATTGCAAAGGGACACTTCGCGGCTGGACTTCAGGCATATCGCGAGCGCCGTAAATATCTTCAACAAGGAATCTCAAGCGGCCGTTCTGACCGATCTCGGGCCTCATCTCGCTTATTATATCGAGTCGCACACGTATCTGGACAACGAGCATGGGAACTTCTGGCAGAGAGCGGTCCCGCCGGAGAGCACGCTCGAGAAGATGGAA
>CBDUSG010000553.1:0-3027 GCA_965369575.1 uncultured bacterium
GCATGCGCCGGCTCACGATAGATTCGATCTCTGCCGCTCCGCGGGATCGTCGGTGGTTCAGGCTGTTTACGCTGATCGTCTTCGCTGTGTCAGCCCTGTTTCTTCTCGGCGATAAAGTCTCTCATGCGTCTTTGGAGACGCCGGAACTCACGGAGCAGGAGCCCCATCGAAGCACGGTCTTCGTGATCGATGTTTCCACAAGCATGTACGACATCGTGGACGACCTGCGATATGCCCTGAAGGAATACATCAGCGATTCCCAGCCGGGCCATTCGATTTCGATAGTCGTGTTCGGCACGACTTCGAGACTGCTTTACAGGAAGACAATTCGTTCCGATGCGGACATCGAGAAACTGTTGAGATTCTCGGATGAACTCTCCTGTATCGACGAGTACACTTACATCCCGTCCGGCCTGAACGCCGGAGTCGCTGAATTATTTGATTTCTATCGGAAATACCCGACAGGCATTCACGATCTCGTCCTGATGAGCGACGGGCTGAATAATCCTCCCAAAGGCCTCGCGGAAGATTCCAAAATCTCTTATGCGGATATCAGGGAGGGATATTTCCCCAGCTTTGTGCCGGGCAAAGACTGGTACATCAGCTACATCGCCCTTAAGGGCATCCCGGATGTCGAGCTGAAAGATTTCGTCGAGGAATGCCGGGGAAATACTATCGTGCTCGAGAGGGCCGGCAGATCCGGCCTCACTCTCGCTGAGTTTCGCGAAATGCGCCGCAAGCAGTTCATGATATCCGAGGCCGAGATTCATCCCGGCCCCAGCATCTATGTCAATGGCGACAACACGCTCCACCTCGGCCGCGCCGTAATGCCGATTCACCTGAAGATCCCCCTGTTGATACGCCCGCGCAGGGGGAACCCGCAGGGAAAGCGTGTCAAGATCGAGCCCGTTCTCACGAATATGACGGCGGGGACGCGTCTTATAGTCGACGTACGGCCCGAGGAGATACAATGCGGATCAGCTCTGAAAACGGCGGAAATAATGCTTTCGATCGACGGCGTATGGGATGACGCTATTGCGGGCGCCCTTTTGTTCAGGCCGCTGGACAAGTCGATCTTCATCGTGCACCCGACCCAGTTTCAGTTCCAGTTCAAGCTGTCGCCCAAGTTCCTCGTTGGTCGGTACAACCCTGCGCTCAATCAGGGCGAATACGACCCGATCGACTGGCTGGCCCTGGGACCGCTCGAGCCCGGAGGGGAGAGCAGGGGGAAGCTTGCGCTGGGCGTCAAAGGCGACTTCACACGAGGCGAAGCTGATATCAGCGCGTTCCCCGACCTCAATCTGCCGGCCGGCGTGACCTGCACCGCCGACGTCTTCTTCGATGGTCTTCGACAGGGAGAGGCCTACGTTGAAGTGGTTGCCAAGGCTGAAGCCGGCGCATCCATCAGAGACGGCGACGAATACAACGGCAACCTGGTGCTCACGAGCTTGAGCCGGTCCGTCCCGGAAAAGATCGTGCCCCTGAAAGTGTTTGCGCCGCCCGTGAAGTCTGAGGGAAGCTTCGGAGCTCGCCAAAGCCTTTATGACAAGGTAAAATACAACTGGAAACTGCTGGGGCTCGGCATCGCCGCCCCCACGTTGATTCTCTCCATGCTGGCCGTGCTAAGACTGTTGAGGTCCCGGTCCTACTCGAGAAAATTTGTTCCGACAGAGGGATGGCTGGTCGTGCTGGAAAATCCCCTGGATGCCGAATTTCAGAACACCGACCTGAAGGAGCTCAGCGAAACGTTGAAAGAATCGGAGCTTATTATCGGAAGTGACGCCTCGTGCCAGATAACGCTGCCTCACAACTCGGTCGACAAGAAACACGCCAAAATCTACACCAGCCGAGAAGGCTCGCCGGCTCCGGTTTACATTGCGCCCATGAAACTCAGTGAAGTCTACATCAACAACATGGAGATCGATCAGGAGACCAAGCTCCAGGACAGGGACATCATAAATATTGGGGCGTTCCAATTCCTGTATTCGAACTCCCACCTCAAGCAGATTGTGGTGCATTACCGGGATGGAGACGTCAAGTACGGCGTGCCTCAGACATGGAATGTCGAGGACGACGGATTTGTGCTCAGGCCCGAGGGCGACGCCTCGGACGCTCCGCCGGCGTTTATCCCATTCAGAGATATTAAAGGCGTCTTCTTCGTCAAGGATTTCGACAAAGAAATCGCGCGAAAAATAAAATCCTCCGGCATCCTCGCACGTAAACACCACATAGTCGTGAAGTTCAAGGATGGTGAGAAGATCGAAGGATATACGATGCACGATTACGACGAGAAGGTCCCGCGATTCTTGATGGTTCCCAAGGAAGAATCCGGCAAGGAAGAAAACAATATCTGCATCCTGGTGGAGAGAACGGCCACTAAAAGCGTCAAAGTCCTGCAAAAGCGCGCATAGCGCCCATGCGCCTTGCACCTAACCGCTTCTCGGTTCGCTGAAATCAACAATATACGGTTGACACGACACTGGCGCAGGCTGGCATATTCCCCTGCGTCCGCCCTTACTGCTCCCGCACTTCGCCGAAGATTTCCCCGAGGCCGTTGTTGAACAGCACCTTTTCGAGTTTCTGCATTCCGTGCCGCACCGCATAAGCGTCCATCCGCTTACCTAAGAGCGTCATCAGCGGAATATAGACCTGATTCAAAAAGCCCTCTGTCCTTGAATATTGCTCAAGGAACACCAGCGTTCCCGCGGCCGCCGCCGGATGCGCCATTTCGAGTTTCATCTGCTTTGCAATTCTGTTCGCCGGTTTATAGGTGAAGCCGAGAAGCAGCAGCAGTTTTTCTTCGATTCGTTCGTCCATGATCTCGTCGGGCTCGAACTTGTCCAAAAATTGTTCAGCCTGATGGAACACCCAACCGACGTCCTCGGGCGTCGCGTTTCTGTAAAGCGCGATAGCGTCGTTCAGCAGACTCTCCACATGCCTGATTTCGAGCTCGAATAAGGCGTCTCTCTCATCCTCTCGCATGCACTTTCCGTGATATCTCAACATGTCTCGGTTTCTGCACATCTC
>CBDUSG010000554.1:0-3021 GCA_965369575.1 uncultured bacterium
TTGCGTATGACAATGAAATCGCATATATGGATTTTCATTTTGGGAAATTGATGCAGAAGCTGAAGGCTCTCGATGCGTATGACAACTGCCTGATAATAGTGACCTCCGACCACGGCGAGCATTTCGGCGAGCATGATCTGCTCACGCATGTCGCAATGGTCTACGAAGAGGCCCTCAGAGTCCCCTTTATCATGAAATTGCCGGAATCGATGAATGAAGAGATGCCCGTCGACGACTACGTTCAGTTAACCGATATCATGCCTACGATCCTGAACATGCTGAAGATCGATATCCCCGGCGATGTCCAGGGCGGAATAATAAATCAGACAAACCATCCCATCATAGCCGAGAGCTTTCAATGCGTGAACCTTGTGGACAGTTTCGGGCAGCGTTTTGCCCACACACGGCGAGCCTTGTATTGGAAAGACCTGAAATACATATGGACCGACGACGGAAGCATCGAGCTGTATGATCTGGCGAGGGACCCCGGGGAATCTCGGGATTTTTCATCTCAGACGCCGGATGCGCTTGCAATCATGCAGGCCGACATGAGAAAGTGGCTGTCTTCTTTCGAGCATTATCCATTTTCCGATGCCGGAAAATCCCAGCCGCCATTGGACGAGCAAACGATGGAGCGCCTTCGAGCGCTGGGATATATTAAATAGAATCGAACAAAGATGGCCGTCGGGTTTCGCAGGGCAACAAAAGTTGGGGGTGGACAATGATGAAAAAAAAGATCGTGATTCTTGTCATCTCGCTCGCGGTATTGGCCATTTTCCTTGATAAGGCCAATGGCGAATTGCAATCGCTGGTCTATGAATGCGGGGCATGGGGTTCAGGAATTTGCGATTCATTGCTGCTTCCTAATGCGGAGGACAGAGAAGGTAATAAGTTCCTGTATTTTCGATCTGCCGAAAAAGGCCAAAAGCTTCCGTTGGGTTCAGTATTGAGAATGGGCAAAAGGTCGAAGCTAATCTTAAGATTCGAATTGGCGAAAAAAAACGAAGATGTCCTGATGAGCGAGTACTACAAAGTAATAAGACAGTTGTTTGAAGAAGGGGAGCATCGGGTGGCGAATGACAAGCACTACGTCATAGTGATGAGTAACGACAGTGGTGTTGCTGTAAATCTTGCCGGCTATGATTTTCGGGGTAAACTTGATATCTATTGTGAAGATCACTCGGGCGAGGTGCTGATACTGCCGACAATAAGTGAGTCTTTTGATTCTGCTATTATGCATTCCCATTTTGACACGATCTTAGGAAAATATGCAAGCGATGAAGCTTTTCGTTCAAAAATCGGCTTTGCCGCTCCTCGAATCAACGAGAAGCTGCCACTCAACACCTTGATTCTGACGGGTAAGGGCTCGGAATTGACGATGGGATTTGAACCATTGCGAGAAGATGATAGCCTCATTCCCTCCGTAGTGCTGAAAAAGCTTGAAAAAGCGCTTGGCGCCTACGGTCGCCCCGAGGCACTGAATGGCAAGTATTATTTGTCAATCAGGGATAGAGGCGCATACATCTTGAGAGATTCAGAAGATTTCCTGAGTGAGTTTGACATTTTCATTGCAGGCTATTCCGGATCCGTCTACATCTCAACAGACTCCGAGGCGATATCTCAGCTTGGGCCTGCGACCTGCACAAAGATTTCTTCCCGATCCACAAGATCGAAGGATGGTTTCATTGACGCCGATATTGAAAAAGCCAAGCTGGGCATAGTCTTGGGCAGTGAGGCAACACCTCATGATGGGTATATGAGCATACAAATCCACGGCGTCTTCAAAAACTCTAAGGCCCACAAGGCCGGGCTGATGCCGGAGGACAGCATAATAAAAGTCGAAGGAAGGACTTTTAGCGATTTGGAGGAGTTTTATCAACTGCTCAATGCGGCAAAGAAAACAGATAGAGTTACCTTAACAGTGCACAGAGATTCGCGGCTTTTGGACTACACAGTTTTCATGGATGATTGATAGGTGTGTTTTTCCAAGAAACCGTAGCCGAGGAAGGTTAGTTGTATAGATACGACGGGCTACTTACATCGAGTCTATCAGCTTTTTGAAAATCTTTTCCTCCTCCGAAGGTGTTTCGAAAATTGTAATCAAGTGCTCTTCCCACCGTTTGCCGGCGCTTTCACTCCAACAACCGATAGATGCGTTCCATGTCCAGATTTTGCCGCAGCAATGCGGCGAGTTTGTCGTATTCGGCGTCGGTGTCGTAGCGGGACTGGCTTTCGCCAAGGGGTGCGAGTCCCTTTCTTTCGCGGATTGAATCGATGAAGTGGCGGCGGAAAGTATCGTCGTCGAAGACACCGTGTAGGTATGTGCCCCAGACGCCGGCGGCGGACGAGACGGCGCCGTCATCGGGCGGCCAGTCTCCCTCCGAGCGCCGGCCTGTCACCCGGAAGGCCGGCGCGCAGCCTTGCCCGCGCCGTGTCACGCCCATGTGTATCTCGTAGCCGCGCACGCTCAGGCCCGATTCGATATGCTCGGCCTCGGCCTGGCACAGCTTTTTTTCGGCGAGGAACGTCGTCTCGACCTCGAGCAGCCCCAGGCCGGGCGTCTCGGTCGCGCGCGACTCGATTCGCTGCGGGTCGAGCATTCGCCTGCCGAGCATTTGGTATCCGCCGCAGATGCCGATGACTACCGCGCCGCCGTCGCCCGCGAGACGGACGATTTCCTCGTCGATCCCTTTTTCGCGCAGGTACGCCAGGTCGTCCATCGTGCTCTTGGTCCCCGGCAGAATCAGCACATCGGGCTCGCCGATCGGCTCGCCGGGCCGCTGGTAACGCAGGCTGACGTCGGGCTCGTCCTCGAACGGATCGAAGTCGGTGAAGTTCGAAACGTGCGGCAGGAACGCGACCGTGACTTCGATCGCGTCTTCCCTCGTTTTCGGAGCGAGAACGGCCTTGCTCGCCAGCGAGTCCTCCTCGGGAATCTTGATGTCGGTATAGTAGGGAACGACCCCCAGCACGGGACGGCCGGTTTTGTTCTCGAGAAAATCAATGGCGGGCTGAAGCAGC
>CBDUSG010000555.1:0-3011 GCA_965369575.1 uncultured bacterium
TCGCCTGCCATAATCCCGTCGCGCCTAAGTGACCGAGCTTGCCCGCCTCACGGCGAGGCGGCTCGAAGCTCGTCGATGCGCTCACGCAGGCCCGGCAGGGCGGCGCCGCTTGCGAGCGCTTTCTCGTATTCCACGATCGCCTCGCGGCGACGGTTCTGGACAGAGTAAATGTTGCCGAGGTTTACATGGACATCGTACATGGACGGGTTCATCTCCAGGGCCCGCTCGAAATAGGAGGCGGCCGTCTCCAGGCTGCCCCGCCCGGCATGAATGATTCCGATCGAGTTCAGAACGACGGCCGGACTGGGAGAATCGGCCAGCGCGGCGTCGAACTGCTTGAGGGCGGCGCTGTCCTCGCCGCGGGCCGCGAGCAAGCGCCCGAGCTCATGGTGGGCGACGGAGAGCCCCGGATACTGAGCGACCAGCAATGAAAATTCTTTTTCCGCTTCCTCAGCGCGGCCGGTCCTCGCCAGGATTTTTCCCAGGCCCACCCTCGCCCTGACATTTTTCCCATCGACGGAAAGCGCCGACCTGTAATTGTATTCCGCGCCGCCGGGAACGCCCATATCTTCATAGATGGCCGCCATGTTGTTGTAGGCTGCGGCGGAATCAGGCTGCAGCCTCAGTATGGACTCAAACAGTTTCAATGCCTTCTCGTATTCCTTCCGTTGCGTGTAGTGGATGCCCAGATTGTTCATCATGCGGACGCTGTTGGGATTCCTCTCCACCGCGCTTTCGAAGAAGGTCTCGCTGTCCCTCCAATCCATATTGCGGCGCATCGTCAGTGCGGACAGCATGAGAACGATCGCGAGGCATGGCGTAAGGGACGTCGAAACCATCCGGCGCAACCGGTCTCGGCTTTCGCCTCCGTACTTCGCCGTGGAAAAAAATAAACCGGCCAAAATGAAAAGGCCCATCGACGGGAGATACATAAAATGTTCGGCGATGTAAAGATGAGATGAGGCGGTGGATGGAAAAACAGGCACGATGTTGGACGTCGGCGCCAGCGTAATGAAAAACCACAGCAGACAGAAGGACTTCTTCCTGTCTATGCGCCACAACCGCGCCATCAGCATAAGCAAGAGGACGCATCCCGCCAGGCTGAGCAGGAAACGAGGCGCGGCAAGGGATTGAACCACGTCGACACTGCGCTCGTAACTCAGATGAAGCGGGAAGAGCAGGAGCCGCCCGTATGACATGATGGAGACCGCAATCGTGGCGAGACGGAGCGTCAGGTCGGAAAAAGAGTGAATTGCGAAGTCAAGGCCTTCAGTGATGACGAGCGATCTGAGAAAGAAGTAGCCTACGAGGATGACGGCAAAAGGGATATAGGCGCCGAGCGCCGCCCACCTGAACTTTTCTCTTTTGAACAGATCCGTGAAACAGGCGTCGTACAAAATGGCGACCACCGGCAGCGTCACGGCGCTCTCTTTGCACAAAAGGGACAGACAGAAGAAAACAAGCGTTGCGACCAGGTATCGATTCTTCCTGCCTTCGGCCGGTCGCCTGAACGACCGATACATCAGCATGGCGCCGAGAAAGAAAAGCGTGGCAAACAGATCGGTTCGCCCCATTATGTAGCTCACAGCGTTCGTATGGAGCGGGCTCACGGCATATAGGAGAGCAGCGAGGAAAACCGCCCGCTCGTCCTGAAAAGTTTTCCGGAAGAAATGGAAAAAGAGCAAAACGTTAAGACAGTGGATCAGAACGTTGGTGAGGTGAAAGCCCCATGGGCGCAACCCCCAAATGGAATAGTCGATCACGCAGGACAGCGATATCAGCGGCCTGTAATAGCCGCTTCCGAGCATTCCCTGATCTTGCAGTTGAAAGCGCGATTGCGTAAAAAGGGCCGGCGCGCTGCTCCAGCTCTCGATGAGATGGTTGTTGACTATCAGAATCTCGTCGTCCCAAACGAAATCGTTGGGCAGGGTGTTGACATAGACGAGCAGCGTCGCGATGAGCAGAGCAATATAGAGCGCGGCATGGTTCGGGGCAGCCGCCAGTTTCGCGAGCTTTTCGGCAAGTCCGGACTGTTTAGAAAGCATTGTGGCGCGCCAATCGAGCCCTTACTGCCTGCCCCGCGCGCACGAGACGCGCACGGGCCGCATTAATTCAGATACCCGAGAGCCTCTAGTTCTTCCTTGGTCTTCCGGTCGATGGTCATGGGCTTGGATTCTCTTTCCGCGCCCTTAAGGTAAACATAAACGCCTTCGGCCGGTTGTCCGGACTCCGGGAGCGGCGGACCAAGCTCTCGAAGCGTTTTCTTGTCAAATGTGACCGGAGGCACGCGAGGGCCGTCTGTCCCGGCGCCGAGATATACATTGACGGGATCGCCGCTGTCGTTACTGATGATGTCGAACTCGACGGACGCCTCATATGGATCAAGGTTGAAGGAGATACCGTTGGCGGAATGTTCTGCGCCGAGCGCGAGCGCAATCTCCCTCGAGTTTCGCGAGGTGCGGAAAACCTCCGGCCTGGTCAGGTCCAGCGGAACGACTTTCGTGAAGATTCCGCCGGTCACGCGGAGCCTTCCCTCCAGTTTCGCGAATTTCCCTCGGGGTTCCAGTATCACCTGAACTTCGCGGACCGACTCCGAGAGGAACGATTGGAGCTCTAGCTTCATCTCGCTACCAATGCCCTTGCTTTCTCCATCCAGGTTTTTCGTTTCGGGACGGTCGCGCCGTAGATCGAACAGCTCGAACCGGTTCTCCGTAGTCGTGTAAATCAATTTGTGCTCTTTCATCAGAACGGCCTTTTTCTCGTGCCCGTAAAGAACGGCCTCGGCGAATATCGGGCGGTCGGGAAGTTTTTCGCCGTGCAGAAGCGGCCGCAGGCTTTGTCCCGTGAAGTAAGAGGGGAGAGGCAGGCCTGCGCTCTCGACGATCGTGGGCGCGATGTCGAGCGTGCTCACACGGCGGGCAACCCGCGTTCCGCTCGCCGCACGCTGAGGAAATCGCATGATCAGCGGCACCGAGAGGAGCTCGTCGTAAAGTGTGCGCCCGTGCCCGGTT
>CBDUSG010000556.1:0-3009 GCA_965369575.1 uncultured bacterium
AATGGTCCCGTTTGCCTGTGCTGCGGGTGCTGCTGTTCGATCACGCGGGGGCTGATCAAGTGGAACAATCCTAATGCGTTCGCCAGGTCCGACTTCGTCGCGCGCGTGAGCGAAGACTGCGCCGCCTGCGGGACGTGCGTCGACCGTTGCATGTTCGGCGCGATATCCGTCGAGGACGATGACGACAAGGCGCGGATCGATGAAGAGAAATGCATGGGCTGCGGCGTGTGCACCGTAGTGTGTCCGACCGAGGCCCTGCGTCTAGAGCGCCTCGAGCGCGACCACATTTATGCGACGGCCCGAGAGCTTTTCTCGAAGGTCGCAGCCGAAAACGAGGAGGCGGGCCAGAAGCGGCCTGTGGCATAGAAAAGAAGACAAGGCGGCTTTCGCGGCCTTTTATTTTGGTAGCCGGGGTGTCCGGAGTCTGGGAGCAACCAGGGAGAAAACAGAAATGTCCGAGCAAGAAATCTACGAAAAGTTTATCGATTGGCTGCGCACCGGTTTTGTGGAAATACCCGAGGCCGAAGAGCTGCTGCCGATGATCAAGGCCCGCTACACGCCCGAAGAGGCGGAGCTTTTGACGGGCGTGGCTTTGTCGAGCCCCTTCCCGCGGCCGTCGCTTGAGGAACTGGCGGAGGAAAAGGGAATGGACCCCGCCGAGCTGGCCGCCAGGCTCGACCCTCTCGCAAAGAAGGGCGGAGTCTTTCGCATCGAGGACGGCGAGACCGTACGCTACAGCCTCAACGACGTGTTCTTCACGTTCTTGCGCAGTTCGTACTGGGCGGGCTCGACCGACGAAGACACCAGGACCATCTCGTCGAAGATGAACACCTATTTCCACAACGGCTTCTTCGACCAGTGGAAAGACGCCCACATTCGTGGACTCCGGACGCTTCCCATCGAGGGAACAATCGACGACATGCGCCAGATCCTCCCGTACGAAGAAGTGGTCAAGGTCCTCGACAATCAAGACCTTTTCTGCGTCGCCACCTGTCCGTGCCGCCACCGAAAGAATGTCGATCCCGATTGGGACGATTGCAAGCACTCGGACAAGCACTGCATGCACTTCGGCGAGCTTGCCCGCTACATGATCGACCAGGGAATGGCCACGGAGTTAACGCGCGAAGAGGCGCGAGAGGACCTCAAGAAGGCGGCCGACGACGGCCTCGTTCACGGTGTCAACAACTGGCAGCAGGGTGTCGACACGATCTGCAACTGCTGCCAATGCTGCTGCATGTGGTTTGAATCGTATCATAAGCTCAATCACAAAGGGAGCCTCGATCCGTCGAACTATCGCGTTGCCCTGACGCAGGAAACCTGCAAGGGGTGCGGCCTGTGCGTCAAGCGCTGTCCAATGGACGCATTCCACATGGAAGAGTCCGACGTAGTCGACAACAAGACCGGCAAAGCCGCCGTGCTCGATGTCGAGCGATGCATCGGATGCGGCGTGTGCGCGCACAAGTGCCCGAGCAAGTCACTCGTGCTTGAGCGCTGCGAAGAGACATACGATCCGCCTGAGAGCATCATGGAATTCGGCATGAAGTACATGAGCGAAAAGCAGGCCGCGCGGGAAGGGGCCTGATATCCTCATTTCAGTATTCAGTATGAGGAGAAGATCGTTGGATTCCCGCCTGCTCGCTGATGTCCAGGCGATGGACGATTCGACCGGAGCCCTTTACGAGTAAGCTTTTAGGATATCGAAACAGACAGGAGGCAGCGTCATGGCAAGCTTAACCGAAGACGTACTCAACTTTCTTATGTGTGAAGACGCATGCTCGGCGGGAATCGCCACGATCGAAACCCTGGCCGGTGGACCGCCGACGTCGGACATCACGAGCGTGCTGCCGGGGGCGAAGTCGGCCATAAGCTTTGCGGTTCCCATGGACCAGAGCCTGATACCGCCATACCTCGCCAAGGAGGAACGCCGCCCCTACCAGCACGAACACATTCACGTGCACGCGCTCACGAGCGGCATGGCGCTGATGCTCTCGCGGTATCTGGATCAGAGGGGCTATCCCTCTTATCCGCTGGCCTCGAATAACGTGTACAGGACGGACGCGTCTCCGGGCGGGGCCAACGACTTGATTCCCGACATCTCGCTCAGATACCTTGCGGTCGCCTCCGGCGTCGCCCAGTTCGGTCTGTCCGGCAACGTCCTCACGAAGGAACACGGCGCAGGCATCATCCTGGGCGGCCTTGTCACCACCGCCGAATTGGAGCCCACCGAGCCGCTGCCGGATGAAGAGAATTACTGCGACGGCTGCCGGCTCTGCATGGCGGCGTGCTCGGCGAGCATGATGGACCCCGAGGAAGAGACGACGGTCAAGCTCGGGAATAAGGAGCACACGTACTCCAAGCGCCGGACCTACCACCGATGCGAACTCGTCTGCGGCGGGTTCACCGGCATGCATCCGTCGGGAAAATGGTCGACGTGGTCGCCCGGCCGATTCGAGATACCAAAAGAGGACGACGAATTCATGGGCGCGCTGGTTAATGCCGTAATGGCCTACAGGCAACGGCCCGAAACAGAGGGCGGCTTTTTGACCCATCTGCTGGACAAGAAACTCGGCCTGACATGCGGCTGCTGCCAGATCGTCTGCGTCGCCGACAAGGAAGAGCGCAAGAGGCGCTACAAGACGCTGACCGAAAGCGGATGCGTCGTGCAGAGTCCCGACGGAACACTCGAGGCGTTCCCGCCACAAGAGGCCGCCGAGCGCGTTGCGGCGATGGATGCGGAAACACGGGCGCTCTACGAATGAGCGCTAAAACGATTGGGAGATTGCGACATGCATAGTCTCGAACAGCTTATTATCGACAGGGTGATGGGAGAAGGCGCATGCGCCGTCGGGTTTGCCACGAGCGAAACGCTTGCGGGAGGGCCGGAATCGGCCGACCTGGAATACGTTCTGCCGGGCGCGAAATCGGCCATAAGCTTCGCCGTCCCGCTCGACCAGAACTGCATACCGCCTTACCTGATGAAGAAAGACCACATTTCGCAGCAGAGGGACA
>CBDUSG010000557.1:0-3007 GCA_965369575.1 uncultured bacterium
AGCAGAGGAAAAAAAGCCTTCGATATGTTCATCGGCTGGATCGCCCGGCTCTTCAAACCGCCGGCCGCCACGACCGCTTTTACGCTCTTTATTCCGTGCGATACCATCAAAAATCCGTTCTCCTAACTCCTATGCTCACCAAAAAAGACGACCGCTCACAATGGCAAGGAGCGCCGGCCCCCGGCAGATGCGCGAAAGCGCTGCAATGTTTGGACGTATCGAGGATGGAAGTTATTCGCCGCGCCTCTCGAAAATTATCCAGCAGGCCCCGACCTATGGACCTATTAATCTACAGTTTGGGTCCGCTAAGTCCAAGCCTCTGTCAGCAAGTTAGTTAGATCGCAGAATTCTCGTAATCTTTTTCCGGATGGCATGTTGTGGCCGTGCAGGATGTGAAGCCGCCCGGCATCCTCCAATCTTCCGTCCTCAAACGGGACGTGAACATCGGTTTGCGAAGATGCCGGAATTTGCCCCGAAATGCCCGGGATTCGCCCGGTTTTGAGCTGATTAGCTCCTTAAGTATATCCTATAGACTATGAATTGTCAAGCCCGAAGGTAAATTTAACGAAGCAATGCCGGATTGCCGGATGCCCGAAGCTCCTCGCTCGGTTTGCGCCGATTTGGTCTGATTATCGCGTCAGTAAGAAATGATATCACCATATCTCCGGTCGTTCAATCGGGAAAATCCCGATTTTTATGGTTGTAAAGCCTGAATTCGCGATTCGGGCGGCGCCAACCGTGGCACGCGCAACCGCTCCCAGAAAGATAGCCGTTATTGATCTAACAATGACAGCCGGTGCGTT
Organism: uncultured bacterium; assembly: GCA_965369575.1. Classification (GTDB taxonomy): domain Bacteria; phylum Abyssobacteria; class SURF-5; order SURF-5; family SURF-5; genus CBDUSG01. Next base: position 804 of record CBDUSG010000557.1, read on the forward strand.
CCTGTTCTGTGAGGCCGACAACATTTCCGGAGGAATATTGTCTGATTGACTCAAGGGAATTTCGCCAATCGGGAGCCAACGCCACCTGGGTGATTTTTCGCTGAAAACCGATTATAATTCCACTGGGGGAACAGAGCCTCAGCTTTTTCGGTTCGACCGTTGGGCGCGTGGCAGGCGGATTTTGTGATATTATATTGGTTCGCAATCGCCAAGCCGATTCGCAGCCGGACGATATTTGCGCAGAGATCCGGGCCGCGAGTGGGCGGTCGGGAGCGGGCGGATTTCATTTGAAATATTTATCGAAGCACCAGAGAAACGATGAGGAGAGTTTGTCTTGAGCAGTCAGATTGATTTTCAGCCGATATTCGATCCGAGATCGGTCGCGGTCGTGGGCGCCTCGAACGATCCGACCAAATTCGGGGGCAGAACCTATTTCGCAATGAAGGAGCGGGGTTATGCCGGCCGACTGTACGCGGTCAACCCTAAGGCGGAGGATATCGACGGCGAGCCTGCATACGGCAGGGTGCAGGATATTCCGGCTGAGGTGGATATGGCGATTGTAGCGGTCGCCGCTCCCTTTGTGGTTCAGGCCGTCGCGGATTGCGCCGAGAAGGGTGTTCGCGCCGTGCAGATCCTGACCGCCGGCTTCAAGGAGACCGGCTCGGCCGAAGGCGCGGCGTTGGAAGAGCGGATCGCCGAAATCGCAAGCGGCAACGGCATGAGGATAGTCGGCCCCAATTGCTTCGGCATCTACAATCCCGAAAGCGCGCTGACGGTGCTGCCCGGGCCCGATTTCCCGAAGGAGAGCGGGCCGGTCGGTGTCATTGCGCAGAGCGGCGGCTTCGTCTCGTTCCTGGTTCGAAAGGCCATGGGGCTCGGTATCCGCTTCAGCAAAGTGATCAGCTACGGGAACGCATGCGACCTGAACGAATGCGATTATCTTTCCTATTTCGAGGCCGACGAGCAAACGAAGATGGTCGTGGCCTACATCGAGGGCGTGAAGGACGGCAGGCGCTTTCTCGAGCTGGTAAGGAGGACGTCGCTCAAAAAGCCGGTCATCATCTGGAAAGGCGGGCTTACGGGGCTTGGAAGCCGCGCGGTGGCGAGCCACACGGCTTCGCTCGGCGGAAGCAAGGCCGTCTGGGACGGCTTTTTCAAACAGACGGGCGCCGTTGCGGCCGCGGGCATAGACGAGATGGTGGATCTGATGGTCGGATTTTCGTGCCTTCCGGATTTCAGCGGCAGGCGCGTGTCGGTCATCAGCGGCGGCGGCGCCATAACGGTGGCCGCATCGGATGCGCTCGACCCGGCCGGCCTGTCGATCCCCCAGTTTTCCGAAGAGACCAGCCAGACGATCCGCGCGCTGCTTCCCCCCAGCGGAAACACCGTGGGCAACCCGCTCGATACAGGCCCGCCGATATTCCTGCTCCCCACGGTCGGCGCGATTCTCGAGGCCGTTGCCGCGAGCGACCGGGTCGATATCGCGATAGCGCAGCACGAGGTGAGCGCGTATCTGCCAGCCTTTGTCGAGGAGATAGCCGAGATTATTCCTTCGGTCAAGGATGCGAGCGGCAAGCCCTTCGCGGTGACGATGCCGGTACCGACCACATCGAGCGATACGATGGAAATCGAGGAGACGCGCCGCAGATATCGGGAATGCTACATCAGGCGGGGCGTGCCGGTCTTCGACACATTCGATCTGGCCGTGAGCGCGCTCGGCAAGATCATCCGATACAATGAGTTCGTGACGCAACGGATCGAGAGATAGTTTCGGCGGCGAGTCGCCGCGGACATGAGATGCTTCGCATCTCTTTCCTGAAGGGCTTTGACTGCTGATTCCGTTGCGGCGAGTCGCCGCGGACATGAGATACTCCGTATCTCTTATCCTGACGGGTATTGACAACTGAATCCGTTTATGTGTGAGTGAACGCTCTTGGTATGGGTCTTTCAAAAGAACGTTGTTTAATGGCGAGTCTCACTGATTCAGTTTCAGCAGAAACCCGTCATGGGCGCGTACCACGTAGCCGACGCAAGGATACGTAGTATCCGTGGCTGGGGGCCCTGCCCCCACGAAGTATCCGGTGTCAGCGGCCACTGGCCGCATGTGAGAATTTTCGTCCGCTGCGGTAGGTCTCGATGACTCTGATTTGATCCAGCTTGTCGGGCTCGGTTTCGAGGAGATTCGCCGAGAGTATAGCAAGGTC
>CBDUSG010000558.1:0-3006 GCA_965369575.1 uncultured bacterium
GCAGGCCGACATCAACAATCTCGTGCGCTCGAAGGCGGCCGTGTACGCCGGGGCTTCGGTGCTCATCAAGAGCATGGGCCTCGAGTTCAGCGATCTGGAGCAACTCTTTATCGCCGGCGGCTTCGGAAACTATCTCGATCTCGGCGGCGCCATCGCGATTGGGCTGCTGCCGGACATGCCGCTCGAGAAAATAGAATTCATCGGCAACAGCTCACTCACCGGGGCCAAGGTGTCGCTGCTTTCCCGCGAGGCCCTGGACGAGGTGGAAAAGATAGCCCGGAAGATGACTTACATCGATCTGAGCAGCAACAACCTTTTCATGGACGAGTACAGCTCGGCCCTGTTTCTGCCCCATACGAACATGGAGCTGTTCCCGTCCGTACGATAGGAAATCAGTGAGATTTCGCATAAGACCAACGTGAAACGGAGGACCTCATGGAAAGCGCAGCAGAAAAGTGGACCGCAAAGGTGAACGCCGTCACTCTCGGCGCCACCAAGGATCAGGGCGGCACGCGTGAGACGACGGTCACCGTCGGCGGCAGCAGCACTCTGCCTTATCTGAACTTCGAGGGAGAATGGCCGAATCCACCGGCCGTAGCGATCGAGATTCTGGACGTCAGGCCCGAAGACTGGCCCGGACCGCTGGCGGACGCCTACAGCGATGTATGGGACGACCCGGCAAAGTGGGCCAGGCGCGCAGTCGACAATGGGGCCGACATGATCTGTCTCACGCTCAGGGGAACCCATCCCGACTTCGAGAACCGCTCCGCCGCCGATGCCGCCGGCACGGTCAAAGACGTTCTCGGAGCCGTCGGCGTGCCCCTCATCATATGGGGCTCCGGCGATTTCGACAAGGACAACGACGTGATGCCGCGCGTGAGCGAGGCGGCCAAGGGCGAAAACTGCCTGCTGGGCACCGCCGTCGAAAAGAACTATAAAACGCTGGCGGCCTCTTGCCTTGCGGACGGACACAAGATAATCGGCGAGTCTCCGCTCGACATCAACATTGCCAAGCAGGTGAACATCCTCGTTTCCGAGATGGGATTCAGCCTCGAGGACATCGTCATCTTCCCCGCCACCGGCGCTCTCGGATACGGGATCGAGTACAGCTACTCGATCATGGAGCGCGGCCGTACGGCCGGTCTCTCGGGCGACAGGATGCTCGCGCAGCCGGTCATCTGCACCGTCGGCCATGAGACCTGGCGCGTGAAAGAGGCCAAAGCCTCGGCCGAGGAGTTCCCGGCGTGGGGCGATCTGGACAAGAGGGGCCCCATCTGGGAGGCGACCTGCGCCGCGACGCTGCTGCAGGCCGGCGCCGAGATCATAATCATGCGCCATCCCGACGCAGTGAAGGGTTTCAAAAACCTCGTGAAACAGTTTACCTCTTAAATTCCGTGACATCAGCGGGGGAACGCTTCGCCGCAATGCGGCCACCCCGGGAGAGAAGGCTTACAAGGAGGAGATAATGTTTGTAATCGGCGAGAGACTGAACGGCATGTTCCTTAACGTTCGCAAGGGCATCCAGGAAAAGGACAAGTCGATCATCCAGCAGGTGGCCCTCGACCAGATAAAGGCCGGCGCGAACGCGCTCGACATCAACGTCGGCCCCGCGTCGGACAAGCCGATCGAGGCGATGGTGTGGCTCATCGAGACCGTGCAGGAAGTCACGGGCATAACGATCTGCATCGACAGCCCGAAATTCGACGTGATGAAAGCCGGGCTCGAGGCGTGCAAGAATCCCGCAATCATCAACTCGACCAAGGGCGAAGAGGATAAGCTCGACAAGTATATGCCGCTTGCGAAGGAGCACGACGCGGACATCATAGGCCTGTGCATCAATGAAAAAGGCATCCCCAAGGACGTGAACAGCCGCGTCGAGACGGCCGCCATGATCGCCATGAAGGCGATGGAGCACGGCGTCGACACGGACAAGCTCTACATCGACCCGATCGTCATGCCCGCCAACGTCGCGCAGGACCAGGCGACGATCGTTCTCGACGCCATGAGCCAGTTCAAGATGCTGAGCAATCCGCCGCCGCACATAGTCGTCGGCCTGAGCAACCTCGGGCAGGGCGCGGAAGAAAGAGAGCTGCTGACGCGCACATGGATCGTGATGGGCGTTCTCAGCGGACTCGACGCCGCAATAATGGACGCCGACGACGAAGAAATGAAAAAGGCGTTCATCTCGGCCGAGCTGCTGATGAACAAGGCGATCTACAGCGATTCATACATAAAGGCATACAACGCGAGCCACGATTACCAGCAATGATGCGAGCGGCCGCAGATAGCGGCGCCGGCCTTCATGTCAGCTTCAGGAAGGCCCGATTCCTGTTCCCGGCAATTCACAAGCAGGCCGGTTTGGTGATCGATCATTGCAAGTACCGCATCGTCCGATATCAGGCGCCCCGCGAAACGATTGTCGGCGCTCATCGGACGCCTCCCCTTTCGTTCGAACTCGGACGGGTTTGCCCGGCATCACTGTATGCGAACTCGTTGGTCAGCGGCGCCCCGGTCTCGAAATATTTCCTACCGAATGCGTCGTACGTGTAGCTCTTCGAGATCGCGCCGCCCGAATCGGCGATCTCGGTGCCGCTGCCCTGGTGGCTCTTGTGAGAGAAGAAGTCGCCGCCACCGGTTCCATAAAGATGCACATCGGTCGGATCAATAAGCAAGCGCTTATCCTTGTGCACGCGCGTTGCGCCCATCTTTGCAATATCGGCACGCAACCCTTGCTCCAAACCATCGTCGGCAAGATTGCGCGAGAGGCGCGTCTCGGTCTCCGGCAGAGGAATCCGCTCATTGAGCGGGCGCGCAATCTCCGAAAGCTTCACATCGCCGCCTGCCTGGATTCCATAGATCATCTGCTCGACGAATCGCCGCCCGGGTTTGGGAAAATGGGGCATGTGTTTCCCCGAAAGATCGTGAACCTGCTCTCGCGATTTCAGAGCTAATCCGCTATAATACCAATGCCTAGGCCTTGCGTGATCAAAAGTGACTCTTTCAAAA
>CBDUSG010000559.1:0-3004 GCA_965369575.1 uncultured bacterium
CCCCGATTGCAAGGGGCGCCTGCTCCACGGCAGGGCGAGCGGCCTCGGTCTCGGCGGGCTTTCCGCTATTATCGGTCCCGGCGGGCTTTCCGTTTTTGTCGGTCTCGCTGTCGGCGGACTTTCCGCTATTATCGGTCTCGCTGTCGACTTTTTCCATGGGCAAAGCCCTCGGCCGGACCCGATACGGGAATCGGTAGCCAAAACGCGGGAATCTTTCCGAATTCCATTCTAGCACAACACTCAGACAATGGTCAACGGACGCACGCGCCATGATCCCCGCTTAGCAGCCATCCCCGCGGGCTGAGACGCCAAGAATCCGTGCTGTCGGAAATAAGTTCTCATCCCATTTGAATATCCAATGTTTTTTCTCGTCTCACTTGGTGACCGGAGAATGAACCAATAGGCGGAACGAAACGGTTTGAGCAAAAAAGAAGGAGGAAACAAATGCGAAAAGGTCTGCTGGCCCTAATAGTCGCCTTCGCGATCGTCGCAATTCCCGGATCGGCCGCACATGCCGGGGACGAGTTCGAACACGGATTCAAATTTGAACTCGGCGCGATTGCGGCGCACGCCGTCGTCGGCGCGGGCGTCGGCCTTGTCACGGGCGTCACCCACGGCGTTCACCATCACGGCCATCACCGCCGCCATGGCCACCACCGCGCGCACAGGCCGCATCGCACAAAAGTAGTCGTTTACAGGCCCAGCCCCGTTCCGGTGTACCGTGTCGAGCGCAGGGTTGTCTATCGCTCCCCGCCACCTGTGCATTGCTATTGAGATCGGCCGCGATCTGAATCAATCCCAAGGCGCAGCCGTCGCTGTCCGAAAGAGTCCTCGCGCCGGACCCATCTCCGGGACCCGGCGCGCAGGTATGTGCCCCGGAGGGAAAATGCCTGCAGGAAAGCCTGGAGCGATTCATGGGCGCAGGAAAGTATCTCTCGGTGCGAGAGGGGATTTCGACAGGCGAGTAACGAGCGCCGCGGTCGGGGACAATCAGGAACAAACATGCTTAATAATTACTTATCCAGCTCCGTCCTTACGGCCATTCCGATCTGCTCCAGTGTGTAGGGTTTCCTGATATAGGCTCCCGCTCCCAGTTTCTGGGCCTCCTTGACGCGTTCGGTTTCAGAGAAACCGCTCGCAATGATAGCCTTCTGGCCGGGACACAGCTCGGTCATTCTGCTGTATGTCTCAAATCCATCGATACCGGGTTCCATTATCATATCCGGTACGACCAGATTCACGGGATTGTCCCGGAGATACTCGAGCGCCTCCTCTCCACTTGCGACTGCGGCGACTGAGTAGTCCAGTTTCCCGAGCATTTCAGACGCTATTTCCCTTTGTTCTTTCACGTCGTCCACTATCAGGATCGTTTCCCCGCGCTCCCTAATCAAAAAGACTTGATGCCATGAAGAATGGGATGTATAATTGTCGGGCGGCTCGAGCGGCATCGTGTTTAAGGGCCGCGCTCACTCGATCCCTCCCGACACAGGAAAAGGAAATCCGCAAAATGAATGATATCGCTATCACGTCGAGGCAGCGAGTGCTCGATGCGCTCGATCACCGCGAGCCCGACCGCGTTCCGTTCGACCTCGGAAGCTCGATCGAAACAGGAATCACGACCCAGGCCTATGACCGGTTCATCGAGCTGATGGGGTTGACCGAAGAGCCGGACGATACGCTGTTCAACCTTTTCGTCGCGGCCGGCGGCTTCAGACAGATTCCCGAGAACATCCTGAAGCATCTGCAAGTCGACACGCGCGGGACTCTCGTTCAACTTCCCACGGAGCCCGAAACCCAGATAGAGTTCGAGGGCACAACCATGGTCGCTCGCGACGAGTGGGGCATAAAGTGGGCAAAGCCCGAGTCGAGCCTGTACATGGACCCGGTCGATTTTCCGCTCAAAGGCGAGCTTACCGCCCAACGGCTGGCGGATTTCCATTGGCCCGACCCGGCGCAGGAGGGAAGATTTGCGGGGCTCGCGCAGGAGGCCCGCCGCCTGCGCGACACCGGGTGCGCCGTCATGCTGAGCCTCTACGGGCTGGGCTTGTTCGATATGGCCCATCTGATTTGCGGGATGGAATCGTTCCTCTCCGACATGATTCTCAAGCCCGACCTCGTCGGCGAGCTGCTGGATCGCATTAATGAATTTCAGATGAAGCTGTGGGAAAAGGCGCTCGAGACCGTCGGCGACGACGTCGACATCTGCCTGCACAGCGACGACCTGGGTACTCAGAGAAGCACGATCATGTCGCCGGAAATGTACAGGAGACTTCTCAAACCGCGTCACACTCAGCTTTTCAGCCACATAAAGAAAGCCGCGCAACCTGAAGTGAAGCTGCTCATGCATTCATGCGGAAGCGTGCGCGCACTGATTCCCGACTTGATAGAGACGGGGATCGACGCGCTCAATCCCGTTCAGGTGACGGCCGAGGGCATGGATTCGAAAGAGCTGAAAAAGGAGTTCGGAGCGGACCTGTGCTTCTGGGGCGGCGGTGTGGACACGCAGGACGTCCTGCCCCGCGGTTCCGTCGACGACGTCAAGGATGAAGTCAAGCGCCGGATCGACGACCTCGCTCCCGGCGGCGGCTTCGTGTTCGCTGCGGTTCACAACATACAGCCCGACGTTCCGCCCGAAAACATCATGGCCATGTGCGAGGCCTTCCGCGAGCATTGCGGTTACTAGGGTTTTAACCAAACATCGGCGCGCACAGGGTGGAGGATAAAGCTCTCAGAAGTCTTGCCGCTCTCGGACGCCGACCGCTGACGATATGAGAAAAAATCAAACACCTGCCCTTCGCATCGGCGGACTGGAAAGATGCTGAAAATTCTGACCGTCATCTTTGCGACCCTCATGATAATCACACGCGGATTAGGTGTGCTTTCGCCCGCCAGACTGAGAAGCCTGGCCATCGAACTCGTTTCCAGAAAAAGCACGTTAAGATGGACAGGCGCCTTTCTGCTCATCTTTTCGGTTCTTGTTTTCTACGCTTTGGACAACGACCTT
>CBDUSG010000560.1:0-3001 GCA_965369575.1 uncultured bacterium
GGAAGCCAGGGGACAGTCCCCGGGGGCACGCCTTTTCCGATAAAGATTGTGAAGCAGTTCGCGCTCCCCTTAGTAAGTTCCGCTACTCTTCTTTCGGCACGAGCGTCAGCGTCTGCGCCAGGTTTGCCGCTATCTGCTCTTTCGTGAACAGCATCGGGTGCGCCTCGTGCTTGAGCCAGTAATTGAGCATCTGATCCTGATAGTGCTCGCTCGATGCGTCGCCGCTCTGGCCGCCGGGCAACGCGTTGACCGCATGCTCGACGCGCGGCCGAAGTTCCACCGTCATCCGCAGCGATGGGCCGGCGCCCGACGCGAAATCGTCTTCGAATAGCGAAAAGCCGGCGTTGTCGACCGTGTCGATGCTGCCGCTGCGTGGGAACGGGCCGTTGTTGAACATGGAATTCCGCTTGCCAAGGGCGTGCCGCAGCGTAGTCGGGTGGACTTTCCCCCATTTCCACTCATCCATCTTGTAGCCCAGCATCATCCCGAGTTCGGTGACCGCCTCCAGAAGGCTGCGTGCGATTATGTTTTTCCTCAGCTCGCGGCGGGGCGTGCGCGGGTCGTCGAACCAGTCGTACTTGAGCTCATCCGGCACGTCGCTCCTGAGGAGCAGCACCACGATGATGTCCGAATTCGCCGCCCAATATTCGAACGCGTCCTCGCTGAGGTCGTCCTCGAGCGTGTTTTTCGCGATTCGCTCGAGCCATTTGTGGAAGATCGAGCTTGCGACGCTGTCGGTCGTCGCGTGGTTGTCCCAATCCCTTACCCTTTTCGCCGCCTTCAGCGTGCGCGACGGCAGCAGCGACTTTTCCCTCTCGATGGCCTCGAGCAGTATCGGCTTCAGCCGTTCGGCCACGAGCACGTAATCGTCGGCCTGGATCGCGCGCACGTCCTCGAACGTGAGCGTCTGTTTCGACCTCAAGAGCTGCTTTATTCGTGTGACTCGATAGCCGATGTCGAAGAAATAGCCGATATAGTAAGGATACGTCGCGTCCACGGGCCGGGCGTTGGCGGTCGCGATGAAGTGCTCGCGCGGATTCAGCGTCCAGGGCAGCTCGTCGTATGGGATATAGCTGTTCCACTCGTGCTCGCCCGACGAGCCGTCCAGCGGCAGATACGGCGTGCCGTTGCGTATCGGCACCTTGCCCGTCGGCTGATAGAAGATGTTGCCGTCGATGTCCGCATAAATGAAGTTCTGCGCGCCGAGCCGGTAATAGCTCAGGGCCGTCCTGAAATCGTTCACGTTCGAGGCGCGGTCGAGCAGGTACATGAACCTCGTCTCGGTCGACGGCTCGTGTCCGGTCCAGCGCATCGAGATCACCGCGCCGTCCTCTTCCTCCACCACCGGGCCGTGCACCGTGAACAGTATCTCGCGCTTGACTTCCTTCATCGAGCTGCCGTCCCTGTACTTGATCGTCTCGACGACCCTCTCGAACGATTTCACCTCGCCCCTGTGTATGTATTTTCCCGGATCGTCCTCGCTCAGCCTCTCGACGTACAGGTCGCACACGTCGTAGCCGACGTTCGTCATGCCCCACGCTATGCGCTCGTTGTGGCCGATTATCACGCCGGCGACCCCCGGAAACGTCGAGCCGATGACGTTGACGCCCGGCCCCGTCAGGTGAACCTCGTACCATATCGGCGGATTCCGCAGCGCGAGATGCGGGTCGTTGGCGAGTATCGGCGCTCCGGTGGCCGACTTCACGCTGTCGATCACCCAGTTGTTGCTGCCGACAAACTGCGTCGCGGCGCCACCGGAAAAATCCTTGAGATTTGCCAGTATCTCGAAGCCGCCCTCGCCGATTCCCTTCGGGATGATCGCCGCGGCCTCCTGCCAGCGGATGTGCGTCTCGGGATCGGCCGGCTCGCCCGAGACCAGCTCGAGCGCCTTTTCGACGCCGAGTTCGTCGACGAGATCGGCCAGCATCAGCTCTTCCTCGAGCGAGCCCGAGAGACGCCAGAACATCGTCAGCGGAATCGACAGCGAGTCCACCGGATGCCAAAGCTCCGGCTCGTAGCCGAGATACTTGAACTCGTGCGGCAGATTGTTCTTGTTCGTCGTGATGTAGTAATTGACACCGGCCGAGTACGCGGTCAGCAGCATCTTCATTTCGGAGCTGAGCGCTTCATACGTGGCCACGGCGGCGCGCTGCAGTCCGATGCGCCTGACCTCGAAGTCCTGCTTCACTGATTTTTCGCCGAGTATCTCCGCGAGCCTGCCCGATGCGCGGCGCCGGTTGTAATCCATCTGCCAGAGCCTGTCGCGGGCCGTGACATAGCCCTGCGCGAAATACAGGTCGGCATCGCTCCTGGCCGTTATGTGGGGAACGCCGTATTTGTCGTACCGAACGACCGCCTCGGACGAAAGCCTGAACTCGCCCGCATCCGCTCCGCCGCCCGAAATGATGACGCCCGCCAACACGAGCCCGACAAGCACAAACGCCTTGAGACCGCGGATTCGCCCGATCATCATGATTCCTCCCATTTTTGCAATCGCCGTGATTATGCCGGACCGCGCACAGGCCGATGCCGCATCAGTCCTCGCCCGCTCGAAAGCCGCGTTTTGCCCCGGCCGCGGACAGCGGCGATTATACCACAGCCTCCGCCATATCGCAAAAGGAATCACGCATCTTTGTCATCCAACTTTTCTGTTATTCCGGCCGATATATGAGGGGAGCACTGCTGGCATGAGAAGTAGGGGCGGTTCGCGAACCGCCCTTACAGAAACTTGCTTCTTATTCTTCTTCGGCTTCGGAATCGTCTTTTGAAAGTTCTTTGATTTTCTTTTCGACGATCCGGAGTCCCTCGCTTTTTGCGCCGATATCGAGGTATATGGCGCGGGCCTGTTTCAATTTTTCCAATGCTGCCTCGCTTTTCCCTTGCTGTGCATAGACGATGCCGATGTTGCCGAGTTGGTTGGCCTGTCCGAGCGGGTTGCCGATCTGCCTGTGTATCTCGAGGGCTGCCTGAAGGGACTCGAGCGCCTCATCCAGCTTCCCCT
>CBDUSG010000561.1:0-2999 GCA_965369575.1 uncultured bacterium
AAGTCGAACTTCGGATAATGCCGCTTCATGGCGTCGAGGACGGCTTTCCGGATTCTGGCCGGAATTCTCACCTTGCCCGCTTCGGAGATCTCCCGATGCGTCTTGCGCTCGAAATCGAACCTCTGTATCTCGAGATCCTTATCCTCGCCGGGCAGCGGGCTGTATGAGTGCGTCAGCTCGGCGTAGGATATTCCGCGCTCTTCAAGAGTTTTGACGGTGCCGTACAGCGAGCCCGGGAAGTCCAGGCATGCAATGATGAGCCTTTCCTCGCGGTTGGTCAGGTAAATCTTCCTGCGCTTCGAGATGTTGTGGAGTCCGGCGGCGAGATTGACTAAGGTTTCGATCTCCTCCTTCATCGTGATGAAGAAGTAGGGGTGCATGTGGGTATAGAGCCAGTCGAGGTTCTTGCGTGCGTCGCGGAGTTGGCGCGTCAGCGTTCGCTGAATCTTTGCGTAAAGGGCGGCGTCTCCCATCGCCAGCGCCTGCTGCAGCTCTTTTGGGGGGGTATCGCTCGGCCCGGTCACGCCCGCCGCTCTCCTTTCTGCGAAACCGGGATCGCGGTTTCGCTCGAAGAGAGTATATATCATTGCGCGCCGGCCGCCAAACGGACCGGAGCGATTTACAGGCCGCCTCCTTCGGGACCTATTGTGTCTTTTCCACCCTGACCTCCATCAGTAATTCGCCCCAACCGCCGTTATCGAGGCCGACGTCGATACAGCGCACGCGGTTGAACGTGAATTTCGTCGGGTCCAGTCCGGCGCCGATTTTGTCAACGACCCTCCACGCGTGCGTCATCAGAGGCGCGAGCGCGCCGGCGCAGATGTGGGGCGGCCCGTCGTGGCAAAGGAGCGCGCCGTTCGCGGAAAAGTAGAACTTGTCGCCGACCCTGTGGCCCATAACGCAGCCGTGCGACTTGAGCACCTCGACGACGACGCGATACTTTGCGAATTCGGGCATCTTCTCGACGAGCCGCAGGTTGCGCGGCTCGGCCTTCCATTCGGCGAACTCCTCGTCCGAGTAGCCGAGCATACCTTTAAACATTTCAAGTGTGCCTTCGTCAGCAGCCACAACGCACCTTCTTTCTTTTTCTATCAGCGAATTTCGGCGCTGCCGTTATCAATATACGCAGGCGCAAATCCCGGGCGGAACGGTACATCTGCTCCCGAATCCGCCGAAAAATTCAGGACAATCACGCCCCGCACCGGAATTCCCTCGACACTTTCGTCCGCTCCACACAGTTCAAAAGTGCCGGCCAAAGACAGGTAATCGGGTCTGCGCCTTCCAGAACGCGCATTACGATATGCTTAACCCCATCAGCGGCGCGAGGACGCTTCGGTCGAAGTAAACCTCGTTGCGTTCGACAAGGTCGCCGCTCATAACGATGAGGTCCATGCCGTCGACATCGACGGTATCACCGCCGTCCGCGGCCTGAATGGATGCGCGCCACAGCACCGCGCAGCCCTGGCCGCCTTCCAGCAGATACGCCTCGCGCACGCTCCATTTCATTTTCCATCTGGCGAACAGTTTTTTCAGATAACGGCGGATCGCCTCTCCGCCCTCGACCGCGCCTCGCGTGTTGGGGTCCACATAGGTAACATCGTCGGTGTAGATTGCGGCCACGCTCTCGACGTCCTGAGAGTTCCAGGCCGCTATGAATCGCTCGGCCAACTCATGCATCTCTGCTTCGTCCATTTTCATTTCCTCCCTCCATATTTACGCTGTCGTTCTGCGCCGGCCGCCGCGGATCATTCCTGCGGGCGCACGGCCAGCCATGCCGCCCGGGACAGTTCTTCCACGGCGGCGGCGGGGTCCGTCTGCGTCTTACCCGCAAGCCAGATGCGCACGTATTCCTGGCACGGGCCGATGATCAGCGGTAAAAAGAGATCGAACGGAAGCCGCCTCAGCGTGCCGGCTTCGGTATGAGATTTCAGCCATCTATAAACCTGTTTGACAAACGGGCGGTTAAGCTCGGCCATCAGCGCCTCCGTGTCCTCCATGAATTCGGCGTGCCGCATCTGCGCAAGATATCGAGCCCAATCCGGATTCCCGCGCACCCAGCGGAGATGATAGCCGACTATCGCGCGCACGCCTTCGCGCGCACCGTCCGTCCGCCCGAGTTCCTCCAGCAGGCCCGCCTGGTAGTCGGCCAGTCCCTCGAGGTATACGGCGGCGGCCAGCATCTCCTTGCCCGAGAAATGGTGGTAGATGCTGCCCGTGCTCGCCCCCGAGCGGTTCCGGATGTCCTCTATCGTCGCGCCGGCGAATCCGATTTCGACGAAGCAGGCCAGCGCGGCTTCTATGATTTTTTTTCGCCGCTCGGCCGAGCCTGAATGCTGTACGCGGGCTTTTCGTGGCATATTAGAATTATACTCTAGAATTCTATTCTTGTCAAGCCCTAACTGTCCTCTAGCCCCAGAAGATAGGAAAATATGAACTGCGAACCTGAATGCTGCTCCCCATTCCCATTGTCTCGCCCGATTCCCAATGTCATTGTCGCTTTCCGATGTTGCTCCTGTTTTTCAAATGTCCTTATTGCTTTTCCGATGTTGCTCCTATCTTTCCGTCGCCGTTATTGTCTTCCCGATGTCCCTGTCGCTTTTACGATCCCATTTCCGTTTTCCCGATGCCATCCCCGTTTTCCTAAAGTCATTCCCGTTTTCCTAAAGTCATTCCCGTTTTCCCAATGTCATTCCCGCGGAGGCGGGAATCCAGAAAAACGGGCGCACGGCTGAGATGCGCCCCTACAATCTGCATCAATCTGCGGATTCAAAACCTTTGCGACCGGAAATGTCTCCCACGGGCGGGCGCCGCGAGTCGCGGGCGACATTTCCGGCCCTCCCCTACGAAGAATTACATTAAACCGTGATCGGGGGCCTGTGACAGAATCAGTGGTGCAAGCGATTCATGACTGTGCTATAATGCGGCTTCATGTTGTCCTCCCGGTGCGGCCTGCTCTTTCGGGCAAGCGCCGGCGACTTTTGATAAGACGAACGTTCAAC
>CBDUSG010000562.1:0-2996 GCA_965369575.1 uncultured bacterium
GCCCTATCGACTACCATCCGCGGACCGGAAAGAGCAAGATAAGGCCGTTTGCCGACACGCTGAACTTTTTGACGACCATCATCCGGACAATCATGTATTTCAACCCCCTGAAGATATTTCTCCCCATCAGCGCCGCCCTTCTGCTTGTGGGCCTTGCGGTACTGCTGTACAGCGGATTCATCCTCGGCCGGGTCATGGACGTCACGGTGATTATCCTGATCTCCCTCGCGATCCAGGTCGCCGTCATCGGGCTTCTGGCCGACCTGATAGACAAGCGTAGCCCCTGAAATCCGGAGCCGGCTTATTGAGGAAGCTTTCGACAGCGCTGAAAATAATCGTTTCCGCAGCTATCATCATTTTCCTTTTTTACAAGGCGGACCTGTCGCAAGGCCTCCGGCGCATCGGCACGATCCAGCTCTCCTTCGTGCTTCTTTCCATCGTGTTGATCGTCGCGGGTCAGATCGTGCGCGCGCAAAGGCTGGCCGTGATGATCTTCGGAGCTTCGGCCGGCCGGAATTTTCCGGGCGTGCTGCGCATCCAGATGATATCTTTTCTGCCCGGCGTCGTCTCGCCCGCCAAGGTCGGCGAGGTCGCGAAGGTATTCATGCTGAAGTCAGAGCTGGGCGTGCCCACCGAGCGGGGGCTGGTATGTTTCGTGGCGGAAAGAGTATTCGATCTTCTGCTGTTGGGGCCGCTCGCCGCGCTCGGCCTGTATGTGTTTTATCGCGCGGGCCTGGACGTGGGCCTCACGCCCGGCTGGACCCGTGCGGCGTTCGTAGCGCTCGGAGTGTTTCTTGCAGTAATCTGCGCGGGCGCGCTGTGGGCGCGCGGCCGCGGGGTTTCCCCCCGAGAGTTGCTGCGGACGGCGTCGCCGAGGGCAACGGTCTCCGCGGGCGGGCTGACGCTGCTTTACTGGGGAATCGTTTTTCTGGAGGTTTGGTGTTTCTGCAGGGCGTCGGGTTTCGAAGCCCGGATTCCGCACATGGCGCTTGTCGTGCCGCCCGCGCTCTTATCGTCGATGATACCCATAACCTTTTCCGGCTTCGGGCTGCGCGAGTTTGCCATGACCGTGCTGCTGCAGAGGCCGCCGGTGGGAATGGCGTACGAACAGGGTCTTCTGGTCAGCCTGATGTACGACGTGATCGGGCTGGGCGTGTCCGCTTTGATGGGGACGTTATTCTGGGTGGCGAAGAGAAAAGATGCCGCTTCGCAAGCTTGAGATAAACGCCGGACAGATAATGTTCGACGATGCCCTTGCGGGCCTTGTCACGACCGGGTTATCCGATGCGCTCGGCGCCGAGGCGCAGTCTTCAACGCAGGCCGGAGTCGTTACCCTCAGGGTGCGCTGGACGATACACGGGACGCCCGACGACGGCCGGTTCCCGCTCGAAATATTCGCGCTGCGATTGGGCGAATTTTTCCCGAGGGCCGCTTTCGTCGGAGGAAGAAAATACGAGCTTCAAGGCGCCGAGCCGGTCCGCGGCCGAAAGCTCGGGTTCCCATACGATACCTATTACAAATTCCGAATACGCGCGCGCGGCCCATACGACGCGGCCGTTTTTACAAAAATGCCGATAGCGTGCTGGCAGGAAAGAGACAGGGCCTTCGCCGTGGTTTTCCCGAAGGAGCTGGCGCTTCCTCATGCGTCGCTGCCGGTTTTCATAAAGGCGAGCGGCGTCGGCGCGGGCATAGAGTTTTCGGCCGCCCTCATGAAAGAGTTCGAGGTGCGGCGCAAGCCTGTCGGCTGGTTCGGGGCGGGCGTCGAGGACAAGAAGTTTGATTTCGCGTTTCCCGAAGGTCTGTCCTTCGAGGCGACATTCATCCTGATCGCGGCCGACACGTGGATAGAATGCGTGCGCGAGTGCGAGAGGCGTCTATACGAAACCGCACACTCAGGCGGCGAGTTTTCTCCGGAATCGCTGGCGGAAAAACTGGACTCGTCGCTCCGTTATTACAACAGGGTGTGGGACGCTCGAAACCGCACGCATGCGCATCTGCCCGTTAAGAACGAGGCGCGCTTCGAGTCGGTCGAGTTCAAGCATTCGCACGTGACCGACGACCTCACCAAGCTTGTCCTTTACCGCAGGCTGATCATGATGGGCTGCCGCGAATTGACCGCGCGCGAGAGCGAGCTGCTTGCCAGACTGAGCGAAGGCGGCTACCGCTATCGATCGGACGGCTCACGGCTGTGGCATACGACGACATACTTCACCGGCGCCGGTCTCGACGCCTTTACGCATCACGGCGCGGGATTCGTCGGATTTCCCGGCGGCATGGCGACCGTGGCGAGGCGATTGTTTGAATACTGTTCCATCAGCGGCGAAACCGCGCTTACCGAGATGGCCGGCTCGGCCGCCGAATGGCTGGTGGCGACACAGCGAGAGGACGGGTCCTGGCCGGCATCGGTCGCGGACGGCCACAGCTCGGCCGGTGCGGGCTGCGTCGCCGGCACGGCAGAGGCCGCGCGCGCGCTGATGGCCGCATATCTGCAGACGGAAGAACCGCGCTACCGCGAGGCGGCGACGGCCGGCATCCGATATATCGGTCGTGACGATAGTTTCTTCGAATGCAGGCAATATCTGCGCGACGTCGACGCAGACAATTTCGACGGTATCACAGCCGAGGCATGCATTCACGCCGTGCTTGACTGGTACGAGCTTACCGGCGACGGCCGCGCGCTCGAACTGGCCGAGAAGTGGGCCTGTTACGCTCTGCAATGGGTGCGGCCAAGCTCGGCGGAACCGGCGGCTGGGGCGTCTTTTGACGGGCTTTCGCGGTCGATCACTCCCCGCATCGACGTCTGGGGAGGACTCCTCATCGCGCGCGCTTTCATGCGGCTGTCGAAAGCGGCCGGTCGCGAAAACTGGCGCCGCCACGCGTGGCGACTTTTCGAGAATATCGCAAGCCTGCAGGAACGTGACGGCGGCCTTTGCGAAACATGGTTTCTCGATTTTCCTTCGGGCCCTTGCAAGACCCCCAGGCCATCAGAGCAATCG
>CBDUSG010000563.1:0-2992 GCA_965369575.1 uncultured bacterium
GGTATCTCGTCGGTGATCACGACGAAGTCGGGCAGCATCCACTTGGTTATCTTGCCCTTTTCGACGCCTTCTCTGTTGAGGAACTCGATCACGTCTTTCTCGGTCTCGGTCGCGCCGGGAACGAGCCTGACAACGGCCATCGGTCTTTCGCCCCATTTGTCGTCGGGCACGCCGACATATGTCGCCTCCAGAATAAAGTCGGCCATCGCGGTCAGGTTTTCTAACAGCACGGTCGGGACCATCTCGGAGCCGCTCCTGATCATGTCGGACACCCGGTCGGCTATCGTAATGTAACCCTCGTCGTCGATCTTGACGACGTCGCCGGTATGGAACCAGCCGTCGCGCCACACGTCGGCCGTCTTCTCGGGATTCTTGTAGTACTCCTTCATGATCCACGGACCCCTGATGACTATTTCCCCGAGCGTCGTGTTGTCGCGGGGAACCGGATTCCCGTCTTCATCGACGATCTCGACCTCGAGGCCCGGCATGGGGAGCCCCGTCTTAACCCTGATCTCGTCCAGCTTCTCCTTGGGCTGGTCCTTCATGAACTTCTTCACATAGCTGGCTACGGTCGTCGGCGCGGTCTCGGTCATGCCGTATCCCGACACGGCGGTGAAGCCTGGGATCATTTTCTCGGCTTTCGTTTTTAATCCCAGCGGAAGGGCGGCCCCGCCGATGCCGACGTTCTTGAGGCTGCTCAGGTCGTACTTGTCCAGGTCCTCATACTCGATGAGCATCGCGAGTACGGTCGGCACCAGGCCCGTGGTGGTGACTTTTTCCGTCTGCACCAGCTCGCAAAAGCCGTCCGGCGTGAATCTTCCCGGAAGCACCAGCTTGTTTCCCACGAAGGCCCCCGAGAAGGGCACGCCCCAACCGTGAATGTGGTAAAGCGGAGTGCTGAACAGGATCACGGCCGACTCTCCGAGCTTGGCAATCGAGGGATCGGAATTCAAGGTGCGGGCGAGCAAAACGTGGAGTGTAATGAGATAGAGCTGCCGGTGAGTGAACATGACCCCTTTCGGCAGCCCGGTAGTGGCCGTGGTGTAGCACAGCGTAGCATATGTGTCCTCATGCAGGGTCGGCCAATCGAACTCGGCCGGCTGCTCGTCGATCAGTTTCTCGTATTCATAGAGCGGCCCGATCTTCGTCTCGGGCAGCCCCGGGTCGTCCGACATGTACACGAATTTCTCGACCGTATCCTTTATGTCGTCGTAGATCCTTTCCACCATCGGCAGGAACGTGTCGTCGAAGAACAGTATCTTGTCCTCGGAATGTTTTATCGTATACGTTATGTGCTCCAGCGAGAGCCGCATATTTATCGGGTGCAGGACGCATCCCGTGCAGGGCGCGGCGTAATAGAGCTCGAGGTGCCTGTGGTGCGTGAGCGCGATCGTGGCAATCCTGTCGCCCGGTTCGCCGGGCTTACCGGCTCCGGCGCCAAGAGGACCATTGAGCGCGTTGGCCATACGGCATGTGCGTTCGTACCATTGATTCCACGTGAACCTGAAGTACTCGCGCGTGTCGGGATTGCGATAGACGACGCCGATCTCGTTCGGGTAAAGGCGCACGGGCCTTTTCATGAAGGTCGTGAGAAGCAGCGGATAATGAGTGCTGAACTCCGGATAAGTAATGCCTTCCATTTCTCCCCCCCTTGGACGATTCACTGTCATTCTCAGGCCACCGGCAATCCTGCGCAGGCAGTATATAACATTCCGGATCGCATTGACAAATTGGATAGGGGGGCTGAAAAACTGCCCGACAACTATTATTCGGTCATGGAAAAGGGCTCGGGAATCCAGTTTCGCTGGCTCGACTGTCGTTCTCAGCCGGAGCAAACAACTTTCTTATATGGCCGCCGCCGAGTAACATTTGATGACATTCTTGACTTTCGGCCATCTCACTCTTGAAGAATATTTGGGCGAAAGTTGCACTATGGAGGTGAAGCCTGAAGCCCGAATCTTTCCCCTTTCCTACTCCGGCGGCAGAAGAGTGGTTGTACTTGCCGGCAATAGGGTCGGAAAAAAGGTTAGACCTCATGATCTCAGACGGCATTCGGCAACTTGTGCCAGCAGAAGCGGCATGCCATTAGAGGTGATCTCAAAGATGATTTTGAGACACCAGAGCCTACTGACAACCCAGAGATACCTTGGAAAGATAACCGATGCTGAAGCCTTGCGTTGGGTAGACAGGGTTCACGGAGTGTAGGGAAAACGGCAAGAAAGCGGCGCATGTTTTCACACGTGCGCCGCTGCTACAACTCACAATTGCCTGGCGGAGCCAAACTTCCAAGCATTTTTTATGAACCTCCCGTTGCTTTCTGATATACTGGTTTTTCCGACACACCTAGAAGTACCTACACTGGATCAGCACCCTCGCAGATGATTCAAAGGTAGGTCACTATGGACATCGAGCAACTTGCAGGAACAAGACTCGGAAACTACGAAATTGAGAGGCTCGTCGGGCGAAGTGGCATGAGTGTGGCGCATAAGGACCGCCACATAAATCTCGACCGTCATGTTGCCCTGAGAATCCCCTCCGAATTCTTGCTCGAACCATTGCCCTCGAAAAAAATTAAATATATCATCTGAGCGGCTGGCTCAATCCTGGGCCTCGGCGGTCTGGCCTTATTGTTCTATTACCTCAAAGGAAGGTGACTGTATGAATGAAGTTGCGATAATCGGCGCGGGCATGACCCGGTTCGGAAAGCTTCTGGATAAAGGTATCAAGGATCTCGTCAGGGAAGCAGTCGAGGCGGCGCTGGGCGATGCCGGCATTGATAAAAATGCCGTTCAAGCCGCCTACGTGGGTAATGCTGCGGCGGGCCTTATGACGGGCCAGGAAATGATTCGGGGCCAGGTCACCCTCAGTGCCATGGGTATCGACGGCATTCCCATATTCAATATCGAGAGCGCATGTGCCAGTTCTTCCTCGGCGTTCCACTTGGGCTGGACGGCCGTTGCGGCGGGGCTGTACGACTGCGTGCTCGTGGCGG
>CBDUSG010000564.1:0-2987 GCA_965369575.1 uncultured bacterium
TCGACCGCGATCAGGGAGGCCATGGCGTTGATCAGCTTGGGCGAATATTGGTAGTCCGGATGCAGCATGATGACCACATCGGCGCCGATTTTGAGCGCCTCGCGGTAGCATGTCTTCTGATTACGGCCGTAGCCGAAGTTCCGCGCGTGGATAAACGTCCTTATGCCCAGCTCTCTTGAAAGCTTGATCGTGTCGTCGTGGCTGCCGTCGTCAACAAGCAATATCTCATCAACAATATCCTTCGGCACCTCATCGTACGTTCTCTTGAGCGTCCTGGCCGCGTTGTAGGCCGGCATTACGACGACAATTCTGTGCCCGAAAAGCATATCCGGTTTCCCTCGCCCGACAAATACATTTCCGCGCCCGCCTACCCGGAGGCCGAACGATGATATCGTACCAGAATCGCGGGGGATTATCAATTACGATGTTGCGACACGACGCCGCTTCTTGAAATATGGACCGACCGTATGCTAAGATTGGCGACGCGATTGGGAAAACGCGGCGTTTTATATTCTGACAGGCAGTGTGACGACATGCGGATCACCAAAATATTATGGATAGCGGTACCCTTGGCATTTGCCTTTGCCGTGGCGCTCACCCTTCTTGGCCCGGGACCCGGCAGGAAGCCGGAGGTGTGGCTCCGCCAGATCGTCGTCCAGGCCAATAAAGCGGACCCCGACCACGTCGAGAGAGCCCGCAGGAAGATCGAAAGCATCTACGAACGCCTCGAGGCAGGGGAGAATTTCAGGCGGCTTGCCTTCGATGAGTCCGAAGCGCTCAACGCGGCTGAAGAGGGCGATATGGGCTGGATCGGAGAGGGCATCCTGCCAAAAGATCTCGAGGCCGCGGCGTTTGCGCTCGGACCCGGCAGATTCAGTAAGGTCATTGAAAAGGACCTCGGACCGGACGTTCTGAGCTACCGCATCTTTTACGTCGAAAAACGCCGCAACTTCTAGCCGCCTCACCCGCAGTATTCCTGTCCGCAGCACCGCCCGCCTCCGCGAATCTATCCGGGGCGCCGCCCCCGGGCCGCCCGCCCGCGAAAACAGTTGCAATTTACTCTCGTCCCAATTATAATAGTACCGAACTGGCTGGAGGGGCTCGCACTTGCGGTCGTTGGGCTGTCCGTTTGATTGCGAAAGGATCGGCGGCGAATGGCGCCTCGTAAAGGCGTTTCCAATGAGCTGAAAAGGCTCCTGCTTGCGAGCAAAGGGGCCGCAATCGGGAAATGGCACGCCGAAATACGTTCGCGCGCCGAACTCAGAAAAAAGCTGCCCAGCCGACCGACGGCCGGGCGGTCCATCGAATTCCTCTCAGACCTTTACGATTCCCTCGTAGATCCGCTCTCGATCCCCACAAAAACGGGCAAAACCAGAAGAATCCGTCCAAAAAAGCGCTTGAAGGAGCGCCTCGACGCCTTTTCGCTCGCGGAACTTCAGCAGGTTCAGCTCCTGTTGCTCGGTGTCCTGACGGCGGCCGTCAGAAAGAAATACGCGGACACGCCGAGAAAAATCGAAAGGCTGTCCACTCATCTTGCCGAAAGGATGCACGACCTGCTGCTGCAGACAAGCAGAGCCCACGCCAGGCGGAGCGAGGCCGACACGGCCAGCGCCGAGGGAAAATATTCGCGCCTGCTCGAAATGGCGACCGACGCCATCTTCCTGCCGGACTATGAAACCGGTCTCTTCACGGAGGTCAACGAGGCCGCGTGCAGGCTCACAGGCTACTCGGAGAGCGAGCTCAAGCAGATGGGATTCAATTCGCTCATTTCGGTGTTCGATCTCAACCTGGCGATCGAGAAGAGGAACACCGCCCTCGAGAGAGGCGCCGTTCGCTTCGACGATTTGTCAATATATACGAAAAAAGGCGTCGAAGTGCCGGCCGACGTAAGCGTGAGCGTAGTGCCCATCGAGGGCAAGCGGCATATCATCACGATCATTCGCGATATCAAAGAGCGAAAGGCGCTCGAAGAAAAGCTGCGCGGGGAAGCCGGGCGCCTCAGACTTGTCAACGAGATCGGCGCGCTCATCAGCTCGGCCGACCTCGACATCGAGGTCGTCCTGACAAGAATTCTCGAGGCGGTCGCAAAGGTGATCAAGATCGAGGCGGGTTCCATCCTGAGGCTCGACGATGACGAGCTTGTGTTCACGGTGGCGCTCGGCGAGAAAGCCGAATACGTCAAGCCGTTCAAGCTCAAGCTCGGACAGGGCATCGCGGGCTGGGTGGCCGAGACCGGAGAAAGCCTGCTGATCCGCGACGCCCACAAAGACCCGCGCTACTTCTCCGAAATTGAGAAAGCCACCGGTTTTGTGACCAGATCGATGCTCGCCGTGCCGATGATAAGCGGTGAAAAGACGGTCGGAGTCATCGAACTTATAAACAAGATCGGCGGCCGTTTCACGAAAAAGGACCTCGCTCTTATACAGGCCATAGCCAGCTTTTCGGCCGTCGCGCTCGAGCACGCCAGGCTTTTCTCGGAGTGTGAACTCACGGGGGCGCGCCTTTCCGAAGCCCGCTCTCCGCTTTCGTCTCCGCAACTGGCAGCGGTCGTCGCGCACGAGATGAACGACCCCATAGGCATACTGAAAAATTATGTGCGCATCCTGCGGGACAAATTCGCCTCCTCCGGAATCCGACACGAAGAGCTTGCCGTGGTCTCCGACGAGACCGACCGCATCGCGAAAATTGCGGATCAGTTGCTGCATTTTTCAGAGGCGTCCTCGGAGCCGTACAGGGAAACTCCGCTGAACCTGCTCGTCAAAAACTCGATCGAGTCCATGGCCGAGAGGCTGGATTCGGCGGGCATCAAGACCGAACTCAGGCTCGGCAAATCGCTGCCGCCGATATCCGTAATACCCAATCAGATGAAGATCGTGTTTTCAAACCTTTTGAAGTTTGCGATGGCCGACATGCCCGATGGGGGGACCCTCAAGGTCGCGACGCGCAGGCGCAACTCCCGCATCTACATAGAATTCTCCAATACGGGA